>JBGSXT010000453.1:0-5191 GCA_041751295.1 Mariniblastus sp. | reverse complement strand
GAAGGTCGGCGATCGGGTTGTGGCGACGGCCAACGTTTACACCAAAATCCTGCGTGAACGAGTCGACAAGGTATTTGGCGGCGAGATCGATACGATTACGGAAATTGATGGCAAATGGTGCGCGCTGAGCCGGTCCAAGGGTTGGCTGCCGTTGCAATACGTGATGAATCTGGAATCGGGAGAAAAATACTACACGGCCAGGATCGAAAAAAACGACAAGGATTTTGATGCTTGGGCGATTCGCAGCATGATCCGATTTGAAAAGGGTCAGCTGGCCAGCGCGCTGGCCGACATCAACAAATCAATCGACCTGAATCAGTCGAATCCGGTAACGTTCAACAATCGCGGAATCATTTTGAATGCGATGGGTCGATTGCAGGAGGCGATGGTCAACCTCGAACAGGCCATCAGGATGAATCCCGATTATGCCGATGCCCACGAAAACAAAGGTTTAGTTTCCGTCGCATTGGGCAAACCGAAAGAGGCCTTGCAAAGTTACGACAAAGCGATTTCACTACGTGAAAACAATCCATGGGCGTACATCAACCGGGGAACGGCCCGGAGCAATTCCGGCGACTACGCAGGCGCGAAAGCCGATTTTCTTCAGGCGCTGGGCATGGATAAAGACATTTCCGATACCTATGTCGGATTGAGTGTGGTGTATCTGGCGGAAAACGATCTGGACAAAGCTCACAGGTTTGCTTCTGAAGCGATCAGTAAAAACTCGCGAGATGGTTTGGCATTTGCTCAACGCGGTTGGACAAATTTCAAATTGAAAAAATTGGATGAAGCAATTAGCGATCTCGATCAGGCAATCCGATTCGCGCCAAAACTTTCACTCGCCTTTAGTAATCGCGGAGTCGTCTATACCGAGCAGGGGAATCACGAACAGGCGATCAAGGACTTGAACCGGGCGATCTCCTTGAATCCGAATGTGGCCGTTTCCTACACCAATCGCGCCGCAGCGTACTTCGTTGCCAGGGAATATGAAAAAGGCTTGAAAGATTTGAAGAAGGCCATCGAGTTGTCGCCGAATTTGGCGGATACTGCCAACCTGTTAGGCTGGATTCTGGCGACTTGTTCAAACGACAAATTCCGTGATGGACAGGAAGCTAAAAAACAGGCGTTGCGCGCCTGTGAGTTGACACAGTGGAAAGAGTGGAGTTTTGTCGACACGCTGGCTGCGGCGGAAGCCGAATTGGGCAATTTTGACGAAGCGGTTAAACAGGAAACCAAAGCATTGGAATTGGCTCCCGAAGATGTCAGGTCCAAATGCGAGGAGCGGCTACAGCTGTATCAGGACGGCAAGCCGTGCCGCGATGAATTGAGCAAATCCGTAAATGGCTGACTTGAATTGAACTTCCCAACTGGTATTTGAAACCGAGTCGCCAATGCCCGAAGCCGAATCGCAGCCAATCAACATCAACCGTACGGAAACGACAGCGATCGGCATTGAAGCTATTCGAGCTTTTTTCGGTGGCACGTTGATGGGTTTGGCGAATTTGGTACCAGGGATCAGCGGCGGAACCATGTTGCTGGCCGCCGGAATCTATCCCAAATTCATCGGCTCGATCGCCGACATCAGCCGGTTTCGATTTCGACTTCAATCATTGGTCGTGCTCGGTTGCGTGTTGGCCGCTGCTGCGATGGCGATTCTGTTGGGGGCTGGAGTTCTGAAAGACCTGGTCGTCGATCACCGCTGGGTCATGTACAGTCTGTTTATCGGTTTGACGTTGGGGGGCGTTCCGGCAGTTTGGCAAATCGCCCGCCGCGCGACGGCCGGATTGGTGGTATCAGCCGTAATCGCGTTTGCAGTGATGACGCTGTTGGCTGTTTTGAAAGCCAACAATGTTGTTGGTTCCGGCAGCGCAAATTTCCTGATGTATTTTGTGGGCGGATTAGCGGGCGCGAGCGCGATGGTTTTACCGGGCATTTCCGGGGGATATATTCTGCTGTTGATGGGACAGTACATACCCATCCTGTCCGCGATTGAGCAGTTCACCAATGCACTCAAGTCAAGGGATCTCGCGGCGGCGATAGAACCGGCGGTTTCAGTCCTGTTGCCCGTTGGGATCGGCGTCATTCTTGGAGTCGTACTGGTCGCCAACCTGATTGAATGGCTATTGCTGAGATATCGGCAGGTGACGCTAGGATTCTTGTTAGGCTTGTTGCTTGGATCGGTTATTGGCTTGTGGCCTTTTCAGGATCCGGTAGAGCCGAAAGTTGGAGATCTGATCAAGGGTCAAAAGGTCACGTTGGATAATCTGCCGGCAATTGACCGGGAGGACTGGCACACCGAATCGTATCGCCCCGATTTATCACAGGTTGGAGGTGGCCTGATTCTGGTGCTGATCGGATTTGTCACCACCATGGGACTGGCCCGAATCGGCGGCGGCACCGATGACCGTGCGACTACTTAGGCAATTCGTCCTACAGACAAACTGACACTTGCCGATCGCCTTATAGAACCGCCGATCGCCTTAGAGCCATCCCCAAAGGGGCCTACCCCCCGGATTCATCAAATCTGAATCCGTCCGGGACGTGCTGTTAAAACCAGCCTTTTTTGTTGAAGGCGGCCAGGGCCTGGGCCTCGTCGTTGTCGAGCTTGAATACTTTTTCCAATTTCATCAAATCGAAGACTTCCTTGATGTTCGGATTGATGTTGCTGATCCGCAAATCAATTTTTGATGCCGTGCATTTCTTGCCGAACAGAATCAATTTGCCGATCATGGCCGACGACATGAAATTGACATTTTCCAGATTCAGCAGTATTTTCCGCTCCGTGCCATGTTTGATCAGGTCGATCAGTTCCTGCCCCAGATTCTGGATGACGGGTTCATCGATAATTCTTACGTCCTGGAAATAGACGAGCAAAATGTCCTCGTCATGTCGGGTTAGCAGTGTGGTCACGAAATCACCTTGGATAGAAAAAGTCAGTTGAGGATTGTAGACTCCCGGTGGGATTTTTGAAAGAACTCGTTTGACAACAAACCGGATCGTTCCATGAACTGCCTCCGCCATCCGAAAGTCCTGGTTTTTGAATGGCTGTGTGGAGGGGGTCTGTTTATCGACAAGGTAGAACCTGAATCGGCCAAACACCTTCGTAGCCAAGGCCGGCAGATGTTGCAGACTATCTGTGAAGATTTTCAGGCTGCGAATTATGAACCCATTGTGCCGGTGGATTGCCGGTTCGGGTCGGAGTTTACTGGGCGGAAAGTCCCGGTAAACAGCGCGCGGGATGTTGTTTCCGTGTTGAGGCGATTGGCCAAAGAGGCCAACTGCATTCTGATCATCGCGCCTGAAACGGGGGGCTGTCTGCTGCAATGTCTGGATTGGATGCAGGATTTTAAAGGAAAACTTCTTAACCCAGGTTACGAATTTACAAAACTGGCCAGTGACAAGAATTCTTTACAGGAATTCCTTGATCAACAGCAAGTACCTGTTCCCTCAGGTGGTAAATTTCCAGACTGGTTGATGGACAATCGTTGGAGTTGCGCCCAACAGTATGTCCTCAAACCAAGCGATGGTTGCGGTGGAGAAAACCTGAAACTTATCAAATCGCCGATCGATGTCGAATTCCAATCACTTCCAGCCGCCGCCAGTTGGCGCGTCGAGGAGTTTGCGGAGGGAATCGCAACGAGCGTGTCCGTAATTGGTTCGGCCTGTTTTGCACCATTGATACTACCGCCACTGCGACAGGCGTTTGATCGGGAGCCGATTGGTCGTTTCGCTCGATGCGTCGCCGACCTTTCAGGTGAAATTTCCCGGCGGGCCACGGAATTGGCAAGTAAAACCGTACGAGTTTTGCCCAATCCGGTCGGTTTTTTCGGCGTCGACATGGTGATTGGCATTCGCGATGTTGTGATTGAAGTCAATCCGCGAATAACCCTGTCCTATTGTTGTCTGCGCCAAATTGTTGAATTCAATCTGGCCGCGAGAATGGTGGACTCGTTTTCGTCATCTGCCGAATTCTCGCAGATTCAGCCAGTTTGATCTTTTTGAAGTTTGCCGGCATTGTAAAAATCAGGTATCATGCCGAACGGATCCAAGGTCCGAACTGTTTGGGTTCAGGATCCCGTTCCAATCATTTCGGGGCATCGATCCGATCGGCAAGACCCAATGAAACAGCCATTTTCCACCAACACGATTCGGTTTGTATTTTTTTCACTCTGTCTGAGTTTATCGGTTTCTGAATCGCTGGACGCCCAGGTTGTTCAATTGCCGACCGTGCGATTTTTTAATGTTCGGACGGTGGTGAGTGTTCCCGATGGCGGTTCGATCAGCCTGGGGGGCGTCAGCCGGAATACCAGTGGCAGTATCAGTCGTGGTGTTCCGGGTCTGGGCAGTGTTCCAGGAGCGGGCCGGCTGTTTCGAAATCGCGGAATTGGCGGCACATCGAACGCCAGCGGCTCAGCCGTTTCCGCTCGAATCATTGTGATGAGTGAATTGGAAGAGGACGTGCTGGCCGAAGCAAACCGCCGGCAGGCGATTTCAACTCAATTGGACCCGAACGGATCCATTGCAGTTCAACGCCAGGCCGATTTTATCACTCGCAACCTGGGCCGAACGCACAAGCGCTAAACCTGGACAGGTGTGCCGTTGCCATCGGATCATAAAGTACGCGTCGAATTGGGACCGAGAGGTTACGACATTGTCGTCAAATCGGGCTCGCTGTTTCAGTTAAACGAGTTCGATCGATTCTGGACCGGCAATCATGCCGTGGTGATTACTGACACCAACGTCGCAGCACTTTATTTGCGCGACGTTCTTAAACAGCTCGAAGCGGTTTTCGATCGTGTCGATGCCATCGAAATCGATCCCGGCGAACGGTCCAAGTCGATTGAATATGCTGCTCGTTTGTGGAACCGAATGCTCGAATTGGGAACAGATCGCCAAACGATGATCGTGGCACTGGGCGGGGGAGTCGTTGGCGATCTGGCTGGATTTGTCGCAGCAACTTTCGCGAGAGGTTTATCGATCGTTCAATTTCCAACCAGTCTATTGGCGCAGGTCGACAGCAGTGTGGGTGGAAAAACAGGCATCAACCTCGCGTCGGCGAAAAACATGGTGGGGGCTTTTTGGCAGCCGAAGTTCGTACTGATTGACCCGACGGTTCTGCAAACTCTGGATGCTGATAACTACACCAGCGGATTAGCCGAGGTTTTAAAATATGGCGTGATCATGGATGCAG
>JBGSXT010000452.1:0-4556 GCA_041751295.1 Mariniblastus sp. | reverse complement strand
ATCAAAATCGGCAATTCGCGGGTCTCAGGAATGGCACGCAGTCGGCGGCAGACCTCCAAGCCGTCGAAGACCGGGATCATGACATCCAGCACGATCAGGTCGGGCAGTTTCAATCGCGCCTGATTCAATCCATCCTGGCCGTCGTAGGCGGAAAAGACCTGGTAACCAGAATGGGACAGGTTGTATTCAATGATACCAGACAGAGAACGGTCGTCCTCAATCATCAGAATTTTTGGTTTAGACATCATGTACTCCGAATCAGGCGAAATCGTCGTGGGCAATAAAGTTTCCATGTTGATGGCGGACGATATCACCATCGACAAGATAAATGACTTCTTCCGCAATGTTTTCCGCCAGGTCGGCAATGCGTTCGATGTGTCGCGAGGCTGAAAAACAGTGTAACGCGGGTTCGACCAGCAGCGGATCCTGCCCCATCAATGAAGTGAGTTCGTCGATAATTTCCTGGTTATGCTGATCGACAGCATCATCAAATTCGATCACATTCCTGGCCATGTTGACGTCGGAATCGACAAACGAATCGAGCGCCATGCGGACCATGGTGGTTGCCTGGCGGGCCATTTCCGTCAGCTTTTCCGGGATCGGGAAAAAGGGATGTTGATGCAGCGACACGGCCCGTTCACTCATGTTACAGGCCAGATCCGCCATCCGCTCCAATTCGACATTGATTTTCATGACCATGGCAATCCGTCGCAGATCCCCCGCGACGGGCTGGTGCAGAGCTAGAATCTTCAGACACTCTTCTTCGATTTCAACTTCCGATGTGTTGACGATTCGATCTCTGCCGATCACGACATCAGCCAATTCGACGCGCTTTTCGCACAAGGCGCGGACGGCATCGTCGATCATCTTTTCGACGATTCCGAACAGTGCCATCAGTTGACGGTGAATTTTTTCAATGTCGCGTTGCAAATACTTCGACATCTATTCCATTCCTTCTGTCTATCCGAATTTTCCGGTAACGTAGTCTTCGGTCTGCTGTTTTTTTGGTTTGGTAAAAATTTGCTTGGTGGGCCCCGCTTCCACGATACTGCCTTCGTAGAAAAAGGCCGTTTGATCGCTACAACGCGCCGCCTGTTGCATATTATGCGTTACGATCACAATTGTGTACTGTTTTCTCAATTCATAAATCAGGTTTTCGATCCGCGATGTCGATGCCGGGTCGAGTGCCGAACAGGGCTCGTCCATCAACAGTATTTCCGGGCCAACGGCAATCGCGCGGGCGATACAGACCCGTTGTTGCTGGCCACCGCTGAGTCCCAGCGCCGACTGGTGCAGGCGATCTTTGACCTCATCCCAAACGGCGGCCTTGCGTAGCGACCATTCGATCAATTCGTCCAGTTGAATTCGGCGCAGTCCCTTGAAATGCAGACGCGGTCCAAAAGCGACATTGTCGTAAATCGATTTTGGAAACGGGTTGGGTTTTTGAAACACGATGCCAATCCGTCGGCGCAGCGAAACCACGTCGGTCGACGAATTGAGAATCTCCAAATCCGGCAACTTCAAAGTTCCTGAAGCGCGGGCTCCGGGAACTTCGTCATTCATTCGATTGATCCATTTCAGCAAGGTCGTCTTGCCGCAGCCACTGGGCCCAATGAACGACGTGACCCGGTTTTCGGGCACGTTCAGTGTGACATCGTGCAATGCCTCAAAATCATCATACCACGCACTCAGGCCCCGAATCTCAATCATCACGGGCGTGTTCGAAATCGATTCCGTTTTTTTCGACCATTGGGAGAAATCCGTTTTTTGCAGGATCGTGTCGGTCATGAAAGTGGCCTCTGTGTCCAATGTCGAATAGTAATCGCGACGGCATTAAAACAGAAAAGAATCACCAGCAGCACAAGAATTCCAGCGGATACAACATGATGCCAGTTGACGGTTGACAATTCGTCAATCGGCTGGCCTACCCAATGGAAAAGTTGGACCGGCAATACTGAGTAACTGTCCATCAAATGCTGCGGGCCGGCCGTGATATAGACAATGCCACACAGTACAATGATCGGAGCCGCTTCGCCAATGGCTCGGCTGATTGCCAGAATGGCGCCCGTCATGATACCGGGAATCGCCGCCGGTAAAGTCACATGGCGGACAGTCTGCCAACGCGTTGAACCGAGACCCAAAGCACCTTGACGCAACGTGCCGGGAACCGCGCGCAACGCTTCCTGGGAAGCAATGATAATCACGGGCAGTATGACCAGCATCAGTGTCAGACTTGCCGCCAATACACCTCGGCCTAGCGGCAATTGCAAATAGTACCAAGCCTTGATTGGTGCCGGTCCACCTTCGGCATCCGCCAACAGAGTACGGCTCAGCAGCTCTTTATCGGTCGGCAACGCCTCACCAGGTTGAATGACGTTCAGGGAGACCCACTGTCCAGCAAGTAGCGCGGGCGCACCGTGTACCAAAACGGGTTCCAACCAATTGGATTCGCCGTTCTCCGTGCCTCGGACCGATGGCAACCGCAGCACTCGCTGGCCTTCGGTAATGAATTGATGATAGTGCCGAACGCCAAATTCAAAACTTGGGTCATTGGGCGAGCCAAACAGGCCAAACATCGTTCCGAAGGCGGTCAGACCCACAATTCCGTAAACGATCGATGGGACGCCAGCCAGATTGGTGATATTCAATTGCACCAGACCCAGCAGCTGGTTCATAAAACGGTTCTTGGGACGGAATTCCTCCAAAAATACTGCCGAGCCGATTCCCAGAGGCAAAGCGATCAGTGCACAGCCCAAGCAGACCCAGATCGAACCAGCCAGGGCCGGCCCAATGCCAGACTTGTTAGGATCCGTTTTCGGATTCTGGGTCAGAAAAGCAACAAGGTTTCCGAGGATACCGCCTTGATCAGGCACAAGATTGGAAGTCAGATTCAGTTTGCCACCGAAATCGAAACCCTGTTTCTTTGCAGGTGGAAGCACGAAAAAAATTCCATTGTTGCTGCCCAGAGCAATATCGCCGGTCAAGATTTTTTCTGATTCCGGAGACCGGTTTCTGACCGGAACGAATTCGGGCTGGTCCAGATTGTGTTTGAGAACTGCGAACAGGCCAGACATGCGAGCGAGTCTTTTCCTGGGCCGCATTTGGTCAATGACCGCCAAATCGACCCACATTTCGCCTTCGACTCCTTCGCCATCCAGCGGTCGCAACAAGGCTCGTTCGAAAACCAGCTGACAGAAATTGGACGCATCCGGCTGGCCGACGATCAGATCACCTTTCCAGCCGGACTGCGAACTGAAGACTCCAGCAATTTTCCCATTGGCCAGCAGCCCGCCATTGGCATCCAAATCATCCGTTGTCCATGATGCGGAACCAGTGGATTCAATAAACGCGATTGACGCCGGTTGCAATGAGTCCCTCGGTGCCGTCAGGTGATCGATTTCGAAGCCGGCTGCTGTCAGTATTTCCTGAATACTGTAAATCCCGTCTGCCGGCCGACATTCGAAAGCCTGTGGATCGGCCGAATTCCTGTTCAGCTGAAAACTGAAAATTCCGACGCGCGACGAATCCTCTCCAAATTGGATATTGTGTTGACTGGAAAGACCGCCGACGGCCAACTGGTTGGCAACGAAAATACCCTGCAACAAGTCCCCGTCGTCAACAAAATCAGGATCGTTGCCCGGATTAACCCCCTGCACTATCTTAGCCCACGAAGTTGACTCCAGAATGTCGGCTCGCGATTTAAAAATGGGGAGCGCCTTCCAGACGATGGCCGATAGCAGCACGACCAGCACCAATAACATGGCTGCGGTCGAAAGCCAGCACAGCACCAGAAATATCAAGTTGACGATTTTACGCCGGTCGGCACCGGTCACCGGGAAGGAAGCAAAATCAGGGGTCGCCATTTGCGTCAGATCGACACTCATTCGTAGGCCTCCTGATATCGCCTGCGAACGAGATGGCCAACCACCGTCAGCATCAGCGTCATCAGAAACAATGTCGCCGCAACGGCATAAATCGAAAAATATTCGACTCCAAAATTCTCCACATCGCCCAGCGCGACTTGCGTGATGTAACCGGTAATCGTTTGGACCTGGTTCCGGGGATCCAGAGTCATGCTGGCGACACTACCGGCGGCCAGAACCACGATCATCGTTTCGCCGACGGCTCGCGCTATCGCCAACAGGCACGCTGAGATGATGCCGGATAACGCAGCCGGAAAGACCACTTTCAGGGCCACGTCAAAGCGGGTTCCGCCGAGACCGTAGGCAGCATCGCGCAATCGACGTGGTACTGCCTGCAGAGCATCTTCGGCGAGGGACGTGACGGTCGGCAGACACAGGATACCGACGGCGATCCCTGCGCTCAAAGCGTTGTAATAATCGACCTGCAATCGCAACGCTTCTCGCAGAAATGGTGTGATCACAACGAGTGCAAAGAAACCGTAGACAACCGTCGGAATGCCTGCCAGAATTTCCAGTACCGGCTTCAGGATCGAGCGCACGCTGCGCGGCGCATATTCGCTCAAGTAAATTGCCGAAATCAGCCCCAGCGGAATCGCGACCGTCATCGCGACGACCGTGATCAGCAACGTTCCC
>JBGSXT010000451.1:0-4312 GCA_041751295.1 Mariniblastus sp. | reverse complement strand
AAGGAACAAACACCGGAGCAGCGCGAACAGCTGAAACGGGCAATGGAAATGATCGAACTGCTGTCCGCGCCGCCGGGAACTGTCCGGTCGAAAGAGGACAATCAGAAGTTTACGCGGCATCTCCTGCAACAATGGCAAGGTCAACTGCCGATTGAAAACTTGAGTCCGGTCTGGATTATTTCTGACAGGATTCTTGCGAATGGACACGAAGTGGGAACTCAGGAGATGTGGATCACCCGCGAAGGCACCTTCCACGTCAGTATCAGTTTGAATGACCAGCAAACCATACTGGTTTGGGATGGAACTGAACTCAGGCAATGGGAAAACGAACGGGTCAGGAAGAATTCCATAGTCGAAACAAAATTGAACCCGTCCGCCGTTCAGGCTTTGGGAATTCTGGCGGCCAACGAATTAGGAGGATTTGCGTCATTGGGCGAAATCACGCTCGACGGCAGCGACAAATCGCAACAAAGGAACGCGTATCGATTCAAAGTTCTCGACGACGATGACGACCCATTCTATTTCTGGCTGGGCGCATCCGCCGACAGCGATAAGTTGCAGCTTTCGAAGGCGGGGGCTGACATGAATTGCGAACAGGATCCAGGCGGCGTCCTGTTCAGCGATTGGACCGACGAAGAAGGATTGCGCGTTGCCCATCGAAGAACCACCATTGTTGGCCTGGCGGAGACAGAACAATTGACCTTCCAAACGGTTTCTGTTACCCGTAAATCAATGGCCGATTTTCAACTGGAGAAAGAATCGGAATTTCCGGTTGAGGACGACAAAGACAAGTGAACGGGCATCGAATGTTTGAACTGAAAAAAAAAGCAGTGCTGGCAACGATTTCGTGGATGGTATTGCCGACACTTCCAGCCGTTTGGGCCGATGAAAACGACAACTTCGTGGCACAGGCTTTGAAGCTGGTTCAGCCCAAAATGGTGAAGGTGTATGGTGCGTCTGCCGGACGGATTGAAGGGTATGCCACGGGCATCGCGGTTTCCAACAACGGCAGGATTCTGACCACCCAAGGCGTGTTTCTGGATGGCAATCAAATTCGGGTCGTGACATCCGATGGCGTTTCGCATATCGCCAGCATTGTCAAACGCGATCGAGAACATCAACTGGCACTGCTGCAGATCGCCGCCGAGACTCCCGAATATTTCGCGATCAATGAACAGGATCCGGCGCAGAAGGGTGACTGGGTAATCGCCGTCTCGAATGCTTTCAAAGTAGCCGATAAACAGGAGCCTCTGTCGGCGACGTTGGGAGTCATTTCGCTGCGGACGAGTATCGAAGCCAGGCTCAACGAGCGTGATGTCGCCTACCGGGGGGAATTGGTTCTGATCGATCAGATCACCAGCAATCCCGGTGCTGCCGGAGGGGCGGTGGTGACCACGGATGGAGAATTGGTCGGAGTGATTGGCAAAATCATCGACAGCTCCGAAACCAATACCCGATTGAATTACGCGATTCCCAATTCCGTGTTGACGAATTTCCTCGCCGAAGGTGTGGAACAGGCTGTTCAAACGGAAACGTACACTCGCCAGAGCGTGGAATTGGGAATCAGGATATTTTCGCATGGCGGACGGAACAGCCCCGCCTATATCGATCGCGTCGCACGAGGCAGCCCGGCCCAAAAGGCCAAGTTGCAGCCGGACGATCTGCTGATTTCTATCGCTGGTGAAAAGATCGGGAGTGTCAAAGACTATGAAGCGGTCTTGAAAAGCCTTCGCCCGAACGAGGAGGCCATTGTGGTCGTCAAACGGGGCAAGGAACTGGTGCGGCTGACCATCGTCCCGGCAGCAGAGGAATAAGCGACATGTCCGGCAGACTCAACAAGTCGATACTTCCGTTCGGCATACGACTTCTCGCTCTGTGGATCGTTTTGCCGGCAGGAATCTCCATGGCCAGGCAATCAACCGGGACAACGGACCCATTCGATGCGCATCGGGCAATGTCGTTGACCTCGACCGCTTTCCGACTGGCTGTCGAACGGATTCGGCCGGCACTGGTGACGATTGAATCGTTCGGTGGCGTAAGCGCCGTTCAAGGCCGGATCGGAGGCATTCGCAGTCAAGGGGAAGGAAACACGACCGGAATTCTGATTTCCGATCAGGGACATATTGTCACCAGCACCTTCAATTTCATCCAATCGCCACCCGTCATTACCGTCATCACCAGCGACGGAAAACGACGGGTCGCTCAACTGTTGGGCCGGGATGAAACGCGGAAGATCTGTTTGCTCAAGATTGATCCGGTCGACGAAATCGAATTGCCGGAAATCGCCGATGCCGGGTTGGTGACGGTGGGACAGTGGGCCATCTCGGTCGGTGTTGGTTATGGTGACGTGAATCCGGCAATTTCAACGGGAATCATCAGTGCCAAAAACCGTGTCGGCGGCCGGGCCATCCAAACAGACGCCAACATCAGCCCAGCCAATTACGGAGGCCCTTTGGTGGATATTCAAGGGCGGCTGATCGGTGTGTGCGTTCCGATGAATCCGCAGTCCCAGGCGATTGGCGCGGGCGTCGAATGGTATGACTCCGGAATTGGTTTCGCGATTCCGCTTTCTGAATCGCGCCAGATCATCGATCGGTTAAAGAACGGCGAGGACATTTATCCTGCATTTCTGGGCGTTCGCACCGAAACGAATCCCGACGGGGACGGAATCCGCATCGCAGAAGTGCTACCCGATACTCCAGCCGCCGCAGCCGATCTTAAAAACGCCGACATCATTCTGAAGATCAACGACACAGCGGTCAACGATTTGATGGAGTTGAAACGCATTCTGAATCGCTTCGAAGCGGGCAGCAGAATCAAACTCGAAATCAAAAAGGTTGAAATCGATGAACCGGAAATAAAAGACGTTCTTTTGGATCGAACACCGCCTGCCCCGGACCAGGCACCCCAACTCGAGCCGCCGAAAATCCGCTAGGCGCTGTGTCAACTAAGAATCATGGTCTTGGTCATGATTTGGTCGTTAAACGAGTAACCCGAACATTAAGCTATAACGTCACAGGAACCTTGCAGGCAGATCCTGGGTGACTTCGTAACGCTTTGAATTCAGGCCGGTAAGTTGATCGAGCTGCTGTTGGTCAATCCAGATCCCGCAGCCCTTGGCGCAGCGGTTGACGCGGCTGCTTCGCAATTGAGTCTGTTTCAGACGACCGCCACAACGGGGGCATTTGACCAACAACATGTCGCCGATCAGTTTGGCAATTTCCATTATCAAATTCCCTGTCAATGTTTTAGAACGATGATGTAGTGGGCAAGAATGCAGCTGCCGACTGCGATGTTGTATTCACAGTTCGACCCTGGCGTCAAACAAAAAACCCGAATGGGTGCAAAATCTCGTGAGTCTTAATGACTTCACATCGCCCAACAGGTTCGCCCAGATATACGGATAATCGTCAGTCAGATCATCGCCAATTTGAATGAATTCAAAAAAATGGAGTCGACTGCTGGCCCGGATTTCAATGTCGATCTTGACCGCGCTGGACCATCGTAGGGGGGTCATCACCAACCCTAAAAAAATGAAGCAGCTATACGCTGGCACTGTTCGTTTTTGCCCAATAGCTGCTGATAGCTGGAAATCATCCAGCTGTGCATTGAAATTTCTGCAGCTGACTCGAATCAAAACAAATTGGCCGAACTACACATTTGGGGAGCAATCCGGACCGCCAGACAGAATGATAGCACCTATCAGCGCGACATTCAGAAATGGGTTCGGGAACGGAAATGTATTTCGAATCGACAACAATCAATTACATTCTCTATTGCGTTCCTGCTGGCAATCGGCTTTTTTATGGATTGGAGCAAGCGGTAAAAATTCGGCGATATCATTCCGATAGTCGGACTCCTCATTTGTAATTGTTAAGTCGGAGTGTTCTTGAAAATTCCTTTCCAGACAGCGATTGGCCGAGTTGTGACGTTCATGGTTGCGGTTTTTCCCATCACAACGTTGGCCGTCCAACCTGAAAATCAGCAACGTACAAAACTGCATTCCGTGCTGGAACACGACGGTGACGGCAATCGGAAATTCACCGCTCCAAAAGTCATTGACGAAACGGCAACGTCACCAGATTTTTCCGCGACCCAGGAACTCAACCGATTCCTGACCGGCATCGTGCTGGACAACATTCCCCATCAATATGACGAGGACAAAAAATGGGGAAAGCAGTCCAAGCGTTGGGACGGCATCGATTTTCGTCGCGATGATGACAGTGGAAAACTGGAAACCAAACGGCGATACAA
Organism: Mariniblastus sp.; assembly: GCA_041751295.1. Classification (GTDB taxonomy): domain Bacteria; phylum Planctomycetota; class Planctomycetia; order Pirellulales; family Pirellulaceae; genus Mariniblastus. Next base: position 58 of record JBGSXT010000451.1, on the reverse strand, counting down.
AATGGTGAACCACGGGACCTGGGAAAAGTACAGTGCCCAACTGGTCGATCCGCAGCAG
>JBGSXT010000450.1:0-2350 GCA_041751295.1 Mariniblastus sp. | reverse complement strand
CCACCTGTCATGGTTTCCGCCAATGATCTCCACCAATGTGCCGCATGCTCAATACGAGATGCGTCGACTTGTCGAAGATATCCTGTTGGAAAACGCCCGCTACAAGCGTGAATTGCGTTCTTTCCATCGTGAAGTTCTGGTCAGTCCGATCGTGATGAAACTGGCGAGCGATCCGATTCAGGAACTTCATTGCGTTTCCAGGAACATCTCGCCAGCGGGAATTGCCTTGATCAGCGCATTCGAGATTGAAGACAAAGCGTCGGCCACGCTGCAGCTTTATCGCTTGACGGGATCGGCGACGACCGAAATTCTCGCCGAATGCCGCTGGTGCCGCGCCTTCGGGCCCAGCTACTGGATGTCGGGCTGGAAATTCGTCCATCTGCTGGGACGGGATTAATAAGCCCGTTCGCCTGGAAAAAGAAATCCAATCGCTAACGGATGTATTTGGATCAAACTTGACAATCGCGGATTTCAATGTTCGCTGGTACAATCCGGACTTCGTTCGATGGTATTGGATGGAATGCGATTGTGGAATCGGAAAGTGTATTGACGGTCTCACAACTGACCGACGCCGTTCGCCAAACGCTCAATGGTGAATTCGCAAAGGTTTGGGTCAGTGGCGAGATTTCGGGACTGTCACGTCCGCAATCGGGCCATATCTATTTGACGCTCAAAGATGACCTGGCGCAGCTGTCAGGTGTCGTATGGCGAACGCTGGCCCAAAAACTGCCATTCGATCCCACTGATGGAATTCAGGTCCTTTGTCGCGGCTACATTGATGTCTATCCGCAGCGCGGCTCGTATCAATTGATTATCCAATCGATGCAGCCGCTCGGCCTGGGCGCGTTGCAACTGGCTTTTCGACAGTTACACGATCGCTTGAAACGGGAAGGACTCTTCGCGGATCAAGCGAAAAAACCGTTGCCGAAAATTCCCCGTCGGATCGTCGTCATCACCAGCCCGACAGGAGCGGCGATCCAGGACTTCCTGCACGTGGCAACGCGACGCTGGCCACATCTGGATGTTCTGATTGTGCCGGTCAAAGTTCAAGGCCCGGACGCGGCCGGCCAGATTGCCAGCGCCGTCAAAATGTGCGGCGACAATTTCAGCTTCAATCCCGATGTCATAGTCGTCACCCGTGGGGGAGGCAGCATCGAAGATCTATGGGCCTTCAATGAAGAACAGGTGATCAGGGCGATTTTCGAATGTCCGATACCAGTCGTTTCCGCCGTCGGGCATGAAATCGACATCACGCTTTGCGATTTGGTTGCGGATTTACGCGCGTTGACACCCAGCGAAGCCGGCGAGAAGCTCGTTCCCAATATTCTGGAAACACGGCAGGCATTGGCCGACTTCCGCTACCGTTTGGCCAACTCGACCCAACGGCAGCTGGACAGATACCGTGAATTGCTCGGCGCGATCGCTCGGCGGCAGGCCGTCCGCCAGCCGCTGCAATTCATTCAGCGACTGGCCCAACAACTCGATTCCAGTGAGACCAAACTGTCACAGTTCGCTGTCCGTAAATTCGAGTTCACGCGGCAGAACCTCGGACATTTTTTCAACATTCTGAGAATGGCCGCCAGCCAATGGATTCCCAATTCGCGAAGGCATTTGGAGCAATTGGTCGCGGTGTCGGCACTCGGTCGACCTGAGAAACAGATTCGCGACCTGCGCGGCGCTCTTCAATTGTCAGGAAGAAATCTGGCGACCAGCATGGCCGATCGGATGAAGCACAGGAATCAGCGACTGGAATTGCTGGATGGCAAATTGAATGCGTTTGATCCAACCAGAGTCCTGCAGCGTGGATACAGTTTGACCGTTGACGGGGATGGAAAACCGATCGTCAGCTGCCACCAAGTCCGACCGCATGATACAATCCGAACGTGGTAGAGCGATGGACGAATCACCAGTCGCGTTGGCGAAACGGAAGCGAACCTGAAGTTCGGTGAACATGACGAAAAAGAAAACTGACGAACAGGCGAAGGAAGTTTCCTTCGAACATGCTTTTGAAGAGCTGCAGGAAATCATCTCGAAATTGGAAGATGGCAAACTGACGTTGAGTGATTCGCTGAAAAACTACGAACTGGGAATCCGGCGTCTCAAGGAGTGCCATCGGGCACTCAATCAGGCCGAAAACAGAATCCGGATTTTGACAAAGCTGGACGCCGACGGAAATCTGGACATGTCGGATTTCGATATCGACGACACCGACGATTCCGAATCGCCACCCACTCCGCGACCGGCAAAAAAACGGGTCAGGAAACAGCCCGAAGAAAATGACGGCCTGTTTCGATAACGGCACCCTTGATGCAGGAATATTCAAGGTCGCCCGCTCCACGGGCATCGACTC
>JBGSXT010000449.1:0-2669 GCA_041751295.1 Mariniblastus sp. | reverse complement strand
AAATGATCCAACACGAACTCATTGACTTCATCCGGCGTTGGCGGCAAACCGGTTAAATCCAATGCGACCCGCCGTACTAGCGTATACCGATCCGCTTCCGGAGAAGGGGATAGATTTTGCTGCGACATTCTTTCCAGAATCAGTCGATCGATCGGATTTCGACTCCAGCCCGTTTCGTCCGCCGGAAGATCTGGCCGGCGCGGCGATTGATAGGACCAGTGCTGATCATACACAGCCCCAGCCTCAATCCAGCGCCGCAGCGTCGCAATTTCGGCTTCGGTCAATGCCGGTCCATGTTCAGCAGGTGGCATGCGGTTGTCATCTTCGCCGCCAACGCGATTGATCATTTCGCTGTTTGCGATTTCGCCCGGCACAATCGCCGCATAGCCTCCCAAATCTACCGTCGCACCTGCGAACGAGTCCAATCTCAACCCGGCCTGAAGGCTCGCTTCATCGGGACCATGGCATTGGTAGCATCGGTTTGACAGGATCGGTCGAACATCCCGATTGAAATCAACGCCAGCGATTGCCGGATCAACGCTGCCCTGCATCAAGACATCGATCAGAAGCAGCCAAAAAATCATCAGATCCACGCGACTGGAAAGTACAAGTATCGCTATGCAAAGGCACCTTGCCGACAACTTAGATAGTTTAAATCGAATTCGCCCGATTTTCCACTAGATCAACATTGAACTGGAACAAAGCGACTGCTGAGAGGCTAGCGTGATAGCCTGATGTTTACGCAAATCGTTGTGCGAAACACGTGGCAATCTGACTTGCAGATTTTGATCTGACCACTTCGGGTAGAAGTAGTGGGTAGTTCGACTCACAAAACGCGAAACCGTTACATAAGTGGCGGATAAGGACATCGGGCCTGCCGTATATTTACATCGACCGCTCAGTTAACGGCGGAACTGCAGGCCGATGTTGAGCGACTGGAAAAAAGGAGTGACTTCGGTAACGATCGATGTGGGGTTCAATGTGCTGGCTTGCGAAGGCGCAAGGGCAATCCCGTCAATCCACGTCGCTTCATATCCGACGAAACTGGCTAAACAGCCTGGAATCAGGTCAACGTACATCTTCCCACCGACCTCGCCAATAAAAGAAGCGGTCTCATCGGTAATCGTATTGATCTGTTCTTCCATGATCGAAGTCGATGCCACTGTCCGCAACTCGGTGAAATTACCATAACCGCCGGTACGAATCGAACCCTGGAAAAAAATGTCTCGAGTCAACTGCCACGTGATCAATGCTCCAATTTGCGCACCTACCAGACTGTTACTGGTGTCAAAGCTGTTTGATGTTTCCAGATCGAAGCTGCCCAACGGTGGTATCGGAATGTTGGTGTCAGAGGTAAACAGCAGCTCTTCCCTGAGCGACACGAATCGCGGGCCGCAAAGGAAAGTAATTCCCGGCGTAAAGGGCTTTCGAAAGCTGAATTCGAGCGAATAGATGTGTGAATCGTAAAAGAAGTCGACGCTGTCTGGATCCAACATCGGGGACAACGGGCTGGTGAGGTTTGGACCGTCAAAACTGAATTCATTACCCCAGTTTGACAGAAATGTGCGGAACTCCCATTTGTTGCCGCGTGGTCCCGTCGAACCGAGACGGGCTTCAACGCCGGCTCCACCGTTGAGGTCAGTCAGTTCGTCGGAGTCGAAGATAACTTGATTCGTCAGGCCATCAATTAAGATCGGAAAACCGGCGTCATCCCCGGGGCGATCAAAAATTTTTGCGCCCAACTCAAAGTACGTTTCGTTTAGATTCTGAAAATCTCTCGGCCATTGCGCGACGACCTGCTTGCCAGCAACCACCGCAAACAGGCAAAGTGCTATCAGCAATATTTTTGGGCATACTGTCGAGTTCACAAATGACCCTCCCGGTCCGGCGCAATCTGGTGTCTGCAAAATTGGATCGGTTGGTATTGCCGCCAAAATGAGTACGACTGACAGAGCAGGCAATACTTGCCAAAGTTGCCTGGATTGCCGAATGGGGATTTAGTGATCGATTTGAAGAGATTAGAGACCCAATCGTTTGAGCGATGCGGCCGTCAAATGGCCCGCCAAAGTAGGTGAAGGCAAAACTGTATTGCTGCAGCCGGGAATTGTTCCGACATGAAAGCCAGAAAATGACCAACGTAACAGCCAGATCCGCTCGTGATTACGGCGATTGTTTCGAGCCACAATCTGAACTCTGATTGACTCTAATCCTGGCTGATAAAATTAGAACAGATTAGCGAAAATTAGTTTTACAGTTTATTGGCGGTTGGTTAGAAGACTGTTAAGGAATTGTCTTGATGACGTCGTGCTTGTTTGCCGCAGCACTACGAACCTGTCGTTGCAGCAATTTCGTCTTCGACTGGGTTGACGACGCGACCCATGTAGTAACCGCAATCTGGGCAAACAACGTGGGTTGGGACCATTGCGCTACATTTTGGGCAAACAGCTAACGGTTTTGCCGTGAGTCGGTCGTGAGCCCGACGTTTCCCAGTCCTCGAATTTGAGTGTTTTCTTTTCGGAACAGCCATTTCTTCTTCAATCCCTCATTCTATTTTTCGGTCTCAAATGCCAGCAACATAATGCATTAGAAAAGCCCGCAAACGACGTACAATTGGTTATTTTAATTCGTTGGATCGTGCAGTTTATCCGTTATTTGAATGATTCTCAACG
>JBGSXT010000448.1:0-6571 GCA_041751295.1 Mariniblastus sp. | reverse complement strand
GGGCCGTCGATACAACGAAGAGACGCTGGCGGTCAGGTTCCTCGGAAAATCGATCAACGATGTGCTGGAGATGCAGTGCGGCGAAGCGGTCAAGCTGTTCAAGAACATTCCGAAAATCCGTCGCATCATTCAAACGCTGTGTGATGTCGGACTGGATTACGTGACACTGGGACAAAGTGCGCCGACACTGTCCGGCGGCGAGGCCCAGCGGGTGAAGCTGTCCGCCGAATTGGCGCGGCCCGATACGGGTCGGACACTGTATCTGCTCGACGAGCCGACGACTGGATTGCACTTCGAAGACCTGGCGCGATTGCTGGAAGTCCTGCAGCGATTGGTCGATCTGGGTAATTCCGTTGTTCTGATTGAGCACAACCTGGACATCATCAAAGCCGCCGACTACGTGATCGATTTGGGGCCGGAAGCGGGAAAAGATGGAGGTCAAATCGACGCTGCCGGAACACCCGAATCGAGTGTCGCTTACGCAGTCAAAGCCAGAAAATCCAAATCGAAAATGCGCAGCTGGACGGGTGAGGCTTTGGAACCAATCTTGGCAGCCGGACCTTACAAAAAACGCAAAACCTATGATGACGCTGATGATCGCTGGAAAAAAGACGACATGGAAGTCACGGAAGTGGGCGAGTCAGTGAAAATGCCCTGGCAAGCAGACGGTCGGCGCTGGCACACCCAGGACCGGGTCGGGCGGAACGGCGAGCCGGTGAACTGGGACGGAAAAATCCTGGAACGAGTTGTGGACCGAATCGAAGAGCAGGAAGGTTTTTCGGAAACCAATTGGAACGAGCGGACGGTCGTTGAAATCAGTGGCCAGAAGAAATCCTACGGCTGGTTTTTTCATGCACTCACGGGCGAGGCCTGGCTGCTGAAACTCAAGTTTCGCGTTCGGGCGCGAACATTCAAAAGAGAAGAATTGATTGCACAAATTCCGCTGCCGACAGCCAACGACATGGATGAGTTGCCGGTCTATGGGAATCAGCCACGAGTGCGACTGAGTAGTCCTCGCAACGGATGGCAGGAAGTCGAGATTCATGCCCATACCTGGCAGGAAATGGATACTCCCGGATTCTGGAGTTTCGTCGATTCTGCGATTGACAGTTTTCTCGAACGGACCAAACGGGTCGAAATGAACATCGACGACCATACACCGTGGACCAAATTGGGACAGAAATGGCATTACATGCGGAAGGGTTTTTCGCCCGGCCAGGAAATCAAATGGAACGTGGAGGTGTTGGAAATCCTGCAGGGACTGCTGGAAGAGCTCGCACCGACGGGAAATTTTGTCTGGAATCAGCAACAGGTCGTGCACTTCAATATTCACGAGCGCCAGAAACCGTGGGCCAGTATTCAAACCAAAAAGACGGATGGTGTCTGGCTGCAATTGGCTGGCCCAAAGGACACGGTAGCTTTGGGTCAGATTGTCGATTGGGCCGAAGAGCCATCGGTCTCGCTGGAAAATGATTTGGAAATTGTGCGGATGCGATTTGGGACTGCCCAGAGCGTGACCCGACCCGAATTGAAAGAGTTCCTGTTGAATCACTTATCCCAAATGATGGCGCTGGAAGTATGAACCAAACGATCGTTTCCGAAGTATCCAACAACCTGCTGTTCCGTTACCGGATCCATTGCGAACGGTTCCAAGGTCAGGCCAAATCCCTGTCCGAGTTGCCCGACGCCTGTCGATTGCCCATCTTCAGCGAGTTGGATAAGAATCACGATAAGCCGTTTGCCGAATTGCGTGCGGCGTGGAGTCCGGACGGAATGTACTTTTGGCTCAAAGTCAAGCAGAAGAAACAGGCACTTTGGTGTCGCAACACTCAATTGCTTGAAAGCGATGGATTGCAGGTCTGGATCGATACCCGCGACACCCACAATATCCATCGGGCTTCGAAATTCTGTCACTGGATTGTTCTGTTGCCCACCGGTGGCACTGGCGATGGGAAAAATCCGATCGCGTCGATGTTGAATATCAATCGTGCCAGAGAGCATTCGCCGACCGTCAATCAAATGCCGATCAGTATTTCCAGTTCAATTCAAACGGGTGGTTATTTAATGTCCGCGTTCATACCGGCGGGCACGATCAATGGCTGGAATCCGGATGAACACCGTCTGATAGGGTTTCATTACGTTGTCATCGATCGGGAACTCGGTTCTCAAAGTCTGGGCGTTGGATTGGAATACCCGATTGCCGAAGATCCCAGTCTGTGGAGTTCGCTGGTTTTGAAAGGTTGAAATCCAATGCAGAATTCAATCACGAAGTATCAAAGTCTGTAAACCCTGCGATTCAACAAAAATTGGTTGCCAGGATGCCTAATTGGAATCCCGCAATTGAAAGATATTGGCTCCGCTCATGTTGGCACCAAGATAGATATTGCCCAAGGTATCGAGTGACAGGGAACTCCCTTCGGCTCCCGTTTGGCTACCGCCGAAATGAACGGCCGAAACAAAATCGCCATCGGAATTAATTCGCGCAAAGTACGCGCTTGACTTGCTTTCACCGGCCGACAGCGCGAATTCTCCTGCACCCGGATCGAAATCCACAGTTCCTTGAAAACTGCCGGTAAAAATTGCGCCGCCCGACAAATCAGCTATGATGTCATAGGCCCGATCGTCACCTGGGCCACCAAATTGTCGAACCCAATGAAGTTCACCGAAATTCGCGAGCTTGCAAACAAAGGCATCACTTCCTCCGTTGCTGGTCATTTCATTGCCGGACCCAAACTCTACTGTCTGTTCGAACGTGCCCGTCAAATAGACGTTTGCCTGGCGATCCAGCGAAATCGCCAAGCCAAAATCCAGGCCGCGCCCACCGAAAGCTTTGACCCAGTCCAGGTCTCCATTCGAATTGAGCTTAAGAACAAAGACGTCCCTCGCACCGAGGGGACTGATCTCGACAACTCCTGGTCCGGGATCAAAATCAACGACGTCCGCGAAATGACCGGTGATGAATATGTTGTCGTCGGCGTCAATGGCCAAAGCGGCTGCCATGTCATCATAGGCGGAAGGCGCCGCGGCCAATTGCGATTCGGTTTTCTTCCGGGTTCCAGCCCCAATGAATTGCCGCACCGAGACAAACTCACCTGAATTGTTGAGTTTCCAAATATGGCAGTCCTGATTTCGCGGCGCCGACAATTCCGCTTTTCCAGGACCCGGATCAAAATCCACGGTTTCGTTAAAACAGCCCACGGCAATCACGTTTCGCAGGCTGTCGACCTGCAGGTCCGAAATCGTCTGACTTGTCGTGGTAGACGGCGCCGTGGCCGCCCAGCAAAGCTCGCCGTCAGTATCCAACTTGAAAATTGTTAACCCTAATTGAGCGATACCAGCCAATGGGTTCGAATCTGGGCCCGCATCGAAATCCATCGTGCCGTTGACCTGTCCTCCCAGAAACAAATTTCCGTCGTGATCCACCGTGATTGCTCCAATCGAGTCCTCGGCAGGGCCACCAATTCGCCGTGCCCAACCGATTGATCCGGCCGGCGAATACTTGGCCGCCCAACGATCATAGGATGGAACATCAGGCTTTGTTGTGTCCGGTGCACTGATGAGTCGGAACCCGTCGGCGCCCTGTCCGAAGTCCAACATTCCCGTGAAATGGCCCGACGCGTAGACGTTGCCCAGGTGATCGGTTGCCAATTTGGTTGTCGATGCCTCGGTCCTCAGTACGATATGAAACCCCTGGTCGAGATTTGCCAGCGCCGCGAATATGGCATGCCCCAATTCCGCGTCCTTGGCCATTCCACCATTCGAGTCCGCGCCTTGTGATTCCGGGCTGTTCGTTTCCGATTGTGTATTTGGGTTAAAAATCCGATTCTCCACGAGGTTGAGAACAGTACGTATTCTGGATTCACTTCGTCGTGCTTCGAGTTCCTTCTCTTTTGCACGCTCCAATGCGTTTCTGGTTTGGGTTTGTTCAAATCGAATGATGGAATTGCTGATGGCGAGGCCGACTAAGCCCACCACAAGGAACAACAACGACGCCGCAGCGACGGCGACGCTGACCCTGTGTCTGCCGGCAAATTTTCGAAACTGGTAAATGCGGGACGGTGGGGACGCCTGAACTGGCTCGCCGGCCAGATGTCGGCGGATATCAATGGCGAGATCGTTAGCCGTCTCGTAACGCCGAGCGCGATCCTTTTCCATGGCCTTCATGACAATCCAGTCGAGTTCGCCATCAATCAGTTTTGTTAATTTGCCTGGTTCACTCCCTCGATTCGTGGAAACTTCCAACAGGGTTTCGCTGGAACTCAACAATGTGCTGGGCGTCGGTGGCACATCCTCGCGGATCATTCGCAACAACTCAAACCACGATTCCGTTGAGCGGTGATCCTTTTTGTAGGGAGTAGTGCCGGTCAGCAGTTCGTACAGGAGCACTCCCAGAGAATAGACATCGGTTCGAGTATCAATATCAATCTGGTTGATCCGTGTCTGTTCCGGGCTCATGTATTCCGGCGTACCGACGAGCTGACCGACGGCGGTTACCACGGTGTTTCCGGCTTGCTCATGACCCAGTGCTTTGGCAACGCCAAAATCGATGACCTTACATACCGGCCGACCGTCATACTCGGTGACCATCACGTTCGACGGTTTGATGTCTCGATGGATTACTCCTTTGCGATGCGCATGTTGTATCGCCTGACAAACGTCAATGAATAATTCAAGCCTGCTGCGGGGATGCAGTTTTCTGTCGTCACAGTATTTGGTAATTGGCTGGCCAACAACCAGTTCCATTACAAAATAGGGTCGACCCGAGTCAGTCGAACCGGCATCCAACACTTGGGCGATGTTGGGGTGGTTCATCAGGGACAGCACCTGGCGTTCTGCCTCAAAACGAGTCACGATTTGCCGACTATCCATGCCCGGTTTTATGACCTTCAGTGCAACCTGGCGCTGGACCGGTTCGAATTGTTCGGCCAGAAAAACGATTCCCATGCCGCCTTCGCCGATTTGTTCCATCAGCAGGTAGGGACCTACCTGGCTGCCGGGCCGTTCGGACAGAAGCTGTTCGCTCTTGAAGGCAGTGGTCAGTCCCGCAGGCGCGCATTCCAGAAAATCCGGGTCTCGATCGTGGACTTCGAGCAGTGCCAGAATCCGGTCAATCGCTTCGAAATCCTCGCCGCACGCTTGTTGCAAATAAGAGTCTCTCGCGTCACATGCATCGATTTGCCGCGCCGCATTAAAAATGTCTTTCTCGTCGAAGGAATTCGAGTGGATGGTCATTGTCGTCCAGATGGCGTTAGTGCGACTTCAATATCCTATGCGTGTTCGGCGCTTCGTTCCCCTGGAACTTATCCCAGCAACGGATACTTGCTTGCGCGGCGTGCTAGTATTACTGGTTCTGGAATAGGTTCTTATAAACAACCTGTTGGTGTGCATTCCGGGGCGCAATTGTTACCGCTATTGATCATCGTAACCGATAATATTCAGTCGCAGCCAGGTTTTTGCGTACGCCCAGTCGTTTTCGGCCGTTGCGACAGAAACACCCAATGCTTCAGCGGTTTGCGCTGTCGTCAATCCGGCAAAGTACCGCAATTTCACGACGGATGCTGCCCGAGCATCGTGGACGGCGAGCTTGTCCAAGGCGATATCCAATGCGATCAAGTCGAGCGTGGGTCCGTGAACTTCCGGTTCGGCCTGTTCGAGAGGTACACGTTGGTGCTGTCCGCCAGCCTTTATACTTGCTTTGCGCCGTGCCTGATCGATCAAAATGCGCCGCATCGCTTCTGCCGCTGCCGCAAAAAAATGCCCCCGGCCATTCCAGCTGCAGGCTTTTTCAGCACCGAGCAATCGAAGCCAGGCCTCGTGAACAAGTGCCGTGGCCTGCAACGTTTGTCCAGGTTTCTCTTGGGCCAGTCTGGCTGCCGCCAATTTTCGCAATTCATCGTAAACCAGCGGCAATAACTGTTCCGAATTCGAAGTATCTCCGGATTCAATTTGCGACAGGAGAAATGTGACATCAGACATGATTCAATTTGCCCATCGGAAATCAATTGCGGTTAACGATACCTGAATCATGACACCCACAGTAACCAAAACGGTCGCAAAATGCAACTTTTGAGCGTAATCCACTGCAATTGTTAGTGCTCGGTTTTTCCATTTCATCAGGAAAACCGGTGGACCAATTACTCACTGGAGAATGCCACGCTCCCGGTTATTCGCGACTCTGACTTTATTTCGGAAAAACCATTAGGGGAATGGAGTGCCGTTCGCGCATTGATAATTGACGAGCGAAGCTGCTCTGCCCGCCGTCCAGCCAGAAATCAAACCGCGTCTGGCTCAAGGCAAGCCGAAACTTCGGTGCAGACATTGACGACGACCGATGATTCTGTTGACGAGGCGCATTAAACCCAATTGTGTTAATTCCCGCCTAAACTTACAGGCTACAGGGGGCGCAGAACATGCGAATAAGAAATTGGCTTTTGTCCCTAATTAATGTCATTCGTATTCGCCCCAACCGCAATCGTCGACGGCAAATGAAGAAACGCCTTGCCGTTCGGGCTTCAGCCGCCCTGTTGGCAGTGGCCGCGACGATCCCGTTTTCGGCGGGAACGGCCGTCGG
>JBGSXT010000447.1:0-2852 GCA_041751295.1 Mariniblastus sp. | reverse complement strand
CCTTCATTTGCTCCATCCATTCGGCAGGCCGGTTGTATCCCTGGATCAGATCACCGACCGTAATGACGAAATCGGGATCGATCAAATTGGTATCGCGAACGGCATCCTTTAGAACTTCGATCCCCTCCGGATCACCGCCGGTTCTGTCACCATAAATAACAAACTGGAAAGCGCCATCCTCTGCGGGCAGCGGCATGGTAATCGGGTTGGTACGTGTCGTAAAAATTCCGCGATCCGTCCTGATTGTCTGATGCGGCGATTTATTCGTCTGGCTGTCAACCGCCCCCGTCTGTGAGTTCGCCAATAACGGGAAACTGAGACAGAAAACTGCAGTAATTAACCAGTTGCCTTTCCGAGTTATACTGTTCATTGCGCCTTTCGCCATAGTTAATGAATTTCTTGGGTAACTTGCCACATCACTGCCATCTGTCTAAAACGAAATCCAACCTCGAAACGAAAGATTACACGGATTGCATCAATTAACAATCCTGCGGTCGTTTGGCAAAATTGGGCCAGTCCAAATGGCAATCTAGGCTAGTGTCTAAAACGGGATTTCCCCCTTCACTGGCAATGATCGCCACGAAAAAACCCGTCAAAAGGCCGAATGTCAATTCAAAGGAAGCTTTGATGAATAGTTTGTTAGGGTCGGCAGATTGAAAGTGTGGAATAATTGTCCTCAATTATTCTGGAATAGTAGCGACAACGCTTTCACTCTGGCAGGTTACATGCTCAATCATTTTCAAATTGGCACGGGCAAAGTACACGACACTGGCCGATTCACCAGACGGAGCAGCCGATTCTACATGCGCCGTCGGGTCGGACTGGTTGCTTGCCGCAATCAAGCCGACAGCGATTCACGCGGCACGGCGATTGGGTTTCAGCCGAGACCACGTTTCGGTGGCCCGCAGGAAATCGTTTTCGTACTATCCGATTAGTCCTCGGATCAGCATCCGCCAGTCGGCAGACGGACTGGTGCGCGCAATCTCACGTAGCTCATCGTTGGCTCGTTCGAATTCGCCTTATTCGACTTGACCCAAAGCGCGAATGACCCATTTGGACTGACACCACAAACCGTCGGTTAACCGCTGGCGGACTTCCGCTGAAAAAAGCGACTGGTTACCGTCGTATTTTTGTTGCAATGTGGTACACTTGCACTGGAGTGGTCCGAACAGTTTGGGTGTGAGTGTCCAAGTACTTGGAATTAAGCGAGTTCAATCGATCATTCGGAGGATAAGCGAATGGCTAGCAGGCTGATTCGAAATCAGTTGCCCGAAAGGGTTGCGGGTTCGACTCCCGTGTCCTCCGCTGCAAGAATTGTGTCATTGGCATAGATTGCTGTTTCGTGCAGGTGGCAAGGGAGACGAATTGTCAAATCGTCCTGGTTGCAAACTGACCCCTGCCAAGCTGACCCCTGCCAAACTGACCCCTGCCAAACTGACCCCTGCCCCTTATCTGTACGCCCGTTTTTCTGCTTGGGCGCGCTTCGCTGGTACGGCCGGCTAATTTTATCCAATCGATTCATTCTGAATCCGTCAGGTATTCGTTTTGAAAAAAAACGGGTGCGCGCATTATTTGTTCTAAATTTCTGGGAAATCCGATTAGGCTCCAGACTGTCGCCCGGTTTTCCATAATTTTAGCTGGCCACCCAGGTTTTACGGCAGTCAGTTTGGCGGAGTGCCGGTTCCATCCTTAAACAATCGTGTATCACAACTCAAATGAGTATCCTGGTCGGAATTGCGATCATCCTGGGCTTGATGTTGAGCGAATCGCGTGATGCCTCAGCATCCGACGCACGATGTTATTCCAATTTTGCTTTGCTGATATCGCTCTGGTTGACTGCGCCGCTGTTTGCATTCACACAGGTCCGCTATTTTCGCCGTCTGACGATCGAAACTGACGAGGGACTGGATCGGATACGGATCCTGGTTCGCTGGTGCTCGTGGGCCCATTCAACCATCTGGTTTTTTTCCTGCTTGTCAATCATAGGTCTGTTCGGGTGGCCTGACATCGTTCGAGAAGTTTGGAAACTGGATCGAGTCCCTTTGTTGGACGAGCTGGTAATATTGTTGCCGATGATTACGTCGCTGGTTGTATCATGGTTTATCCTGTTCGATCTGCGATGCTCCACATCCAACGCGCCACCGGCAGCACCTGTTTTGACGAGGGAACGATTTGACTTCGTTTCGATCCGATGCAAGGTCTATCTGCTGGTTGTGCTGATGCCAGTTGCGGTCATGGTGGCGATCAAAGATTCATGGTACCTGTTTGAAAACCTGCCGACGGCAATACCCAGTCTGCTGGTCATCGGTGTCATCGTCGCCCTGTTCTGCCTGATGCCGCTGATGATCGGAACGATCTGGAACCATCGTTCGATTACGGAGATTGAAGGTCGAAGCGGCTTGTTAGAACTGTGCCATGCTCACCGATTACGAGTCAGCGACATCCGCGTTTGGGATACTGGTCAGCAGGCAGTTAACGCCTTGGTTGTCGGGATTCTGCCGAAGTTTCGGCTGCTGATCGTTTCGGATTTGTTGCTGGAATCCTTTCCGGAAAATGAACTTCGAGCGATACTTCGGCACGAGGCTGGGCATATTCGAATGCAGCATTTGCCGACACGTATTGGCTTCATACTTTTGCCAACCATGGCACTAGCTGCGCTGGAATTGGACGTCAATCGGACGCTGGAAATGCTCTGTATGCAACTAATACTTTACAGCGGATTCGAAATCAATCCGAGTCTGCTGGTCGGTCTTGGATTCCTGGCCTACGTCGTGCTGGTGACAGCCTGGCTCTCAAAAAATATGGAGTTTGAAGCTGATCTGTACGCAACTGGAGCGTTGACGACGGGCAAT
>JBGSXT010000446.1:0-7551 GCA_041751295.1 Mariniblastus sp. | reverse complement strand
AATCGTTCCGTGCAAGGATGAACGGTTGAATATCCGTCACTGCATCGAGTGCTTTGACTCGATCGCAGATGAGATTCTGATTGCCGATTCCGGTTCAACCGATGGAACGCTGGACATTGTCCGGCAGTTCGAAAAGGTCCGCATCATCGAGCGTGAATACCGGTATTCAGGTGACTTCAAGAATTGGGCCATTCCCCAGGCGGCCCATGAATGGGTGCTGATCGTAGACGCTGATGAGCGGCTGACTCCGGAAATAGTGGAAGAGATTCGGACACTATTGAACTGTGATCCCGATCATGACGGCTACTGGATCTACCGCAACAACCATTTCATGGGGCACCGCTTGCGATTCGGCGATGCGCGTACGGACCGGGTGATGCGTCTGTTCAAACGTGATTTGGGCCGGTACGAAGGGCCCAGCGATCATGGCGAAGTTCGAATCGCAACGGGTCGAGTCAGTCAACTGAAATACCGGTTCAATCACTTTTCGCTGTGGAGTTACGACGAACACTTCCAGAAATTCAATCGCTACACCGCTTTTCAGGCCAAACAATGGCACGACCGGGGGCTGGAAACATCCTACTTCAAATTGCTGGCGCGACCGATATTCAGATTCTTTCGCGAGTGGATTTTGCAGGGATCCATTCTGGACGGAAAAGTTGGATTGCAAACTGCCTGGCTGGCCGCCATGTATTCATTGATGAAACAGGCCCGATTGTGGGAACTCAATCATGCCATTGAACGACCGGATCCCGATCAGCATTACCATGGGAACCCTGCCGAAAAAACCAGCCAGCCACCCAATGAGCAATCTCGCGCGGCCTGAAATCGTAATAACAGCCGTTCATGTCGATTCATTATCGTCTTTGGAATGAAACCGCACTCCGCTATCACCGGTTTCTTCCACTGTCGGCTGACTCGAAAACCGGCTGTTCAAGTCTTCAACGAATTCATCATCTTTGTTGTCGACTGTATCCGCCGACGAAAAAACTTTTTTCGGGTCCAGCGGAACATAGGGAACCGTTGACTCCAGCATTTTTGTCGTCACCTCGCCGCAAATGCTGTCATCGAACGATTCGGCAGAAAAAGGGCGATTTGCATCGAACGCTTCGTCTTCGGAAAATACCGTCCGCCAAATCCAGATGCCAACCGTCAGGATAATCAACAGGATGACGACCACGGCAATTACAATTGGCAGCCAGCCCATTTTTTCTACAGAATTTGGGGACGACTGGCCCAACAGCAGCAGGATTATTTGATCGATGTTTTTCATGACGAATTGATGTTCTAACAAACTTACCGGTCGGCGGGATTTCAAACCCGGCGCAATGAAGCAACGCTACCCCGAAGTCATTCGTCGCCTTCGTCCGAATTGCTGAACATGAACTCAGGCAACAAAAAATCTGCTGGGTATTGTAGCGAATGTTTGATTCCAACAACAAACGCCTGCAGCGATTATTTTTCAGCTGCAGCTTGTCGGGGATTGAGCAGGAATTGTCTCGACTGATTGAAAACCCTCAGAGGCTACAAACCTGCCTTGCTAAGCAAATCGGCCAGCAGCGACGCACTGGGAATCAGCAGCAGGCTACCCAGCAGTCGATGCCTTGATCGCCTGCAAATCCGCTGTCCGGTCTTTTCCCGTGTATCCGAAGGGATGATTCCGGTGCCAATTCCACGCCGTTTCCACTATCGGCGTAATCGTTTGATACTTCGGCACCCAACCCAGAATATCAGCAGCCAGTCGGGCATTTGCCACCAACACGGGTGGGTCTCCGGCCCGGCGATCGCCAATCACTTCCCTGATATCGCAGCCGGTGACTGCTCGACAACACTCGATAACTTCGCGAACGCTGAAACCGTTGCCGGTGCCTAGATTAACCCTGATTCCCCTGCCTGTTTCCAGTCGCTCGAGAGCCAACATGTGGGCGAGACCCAAATCGTCGACATGAATGTAGTCGCGAATGCAGGTCCTGTCAGGCGTTGGCCAGTCGTTTCCAAATATTGTAATATGATCGCGCTGGCCCAAAGCGACTTGCAGAACAATCGGGATCAGATGGCTTTCGGGATCGTGGTCTTCGCCGATATCACCGTCGGGAGAGGCACCGGCCGCATTGAAATACCGCAGCGCGGCATAGCCGAACCCATAGGCAACGGCGTAATCTTCCAGTGCATGTTCGCAGGCCAGTTTCGTGAAACCGTACGGATTCACGGGCTGCTGTTTTTCGTTTTCGTCGATCGGTACAATTTCCGGAATCCCATAGGTGGCGCAGGTACTGGAAAAGACAATCTTTTTCACGTTGCAGTTCCGCATCGCCTCCAGCAGCGACAGCGTCGCCACGACATTATTCTGATAATACTTGGCCGGATACTTCACCGATTCGCCGACCAAGGCATGGGCGGCAAAGTGCATTACGGCATCGATCGCCCGATCACGCAGTATCGTTTCGACCAGTGGCCGGTCGTGCATATCGCCGATCACCAAATCGCCCGATTTGACCGCAGCGGCAAAGCCGGTCGACAGATTGTCAAGCGACACGACGGTGTGCCCATTTCGGGCAAGCAGTCGAACCATGTGTGAGCCGATATAACCGGCTCCACCAACAACGAGTAAGTTCATTTTGAATGCACACCGGGCAGCAAATAGCGTTTCGATCGCGTTTGCGAGTAACGAATGCTGATTCAAGAAAACATTGATTCAGCTGTCATGATATTACAGCAACCGGGATTCTTTTCCAGTATAGACCCCTGGGGCAGCCTGCTTTACGAATTCATGTTCGAGTTGATCGTTCAACGACCAACCGACATCCAAGGTACCAAACTGAAGCTGTGACCGAGGGCTAAGCGGCGCGCAGATACTGGCCGGTGGCTGATACGAGTGACGAGATCGTCTGTTTCGGCTCGTGCTGCTGATGCCAGAACTCCGCAAACTGCGATGCTGTGCGGCGATAATGGTCGTAGTGCACAACCATTTCATTGATGGCTCGCGGGATGTCGTCCTCTCCCGTGGCGATCAACCCCACGGAACCAACTGGCGTATTCGCCAAATCAAGGGCCAGGGTATGAATCGCAATCAGCCGAATGCCAGCCGTGGAATCGTGAAAGGCATTACTCATCCTCAAATTGATCGACGGTTGATTGGCCGGGAAATACGCGACCGGTGACATGCCGTTTGTTCGATGCCCGATGATTTGCCCACGATCGGCACCCTCCCATGGGCTGTTGGCGATTTCAAATTTGCAATAGACGCCCTGATTGGTCGGCCATTGCCAATCGAATTCGACCACGAATCCTGATTCGTCGTCTTCCAGTTCGAATTGCAATTCGAAGGGATGTTCAACCTGATCAAACGACAGGACCCCACCCATCAGCGGCACGTTTCCTCTGCTCCAAGTCAATTCCTCCAACTGCAACGACCGATTGCGATTATATGAATTACAGAGCGAGTCGACATAGCGAAAATTCGGTTCGGCCAATTGATCTCCGAGCCAGCTGCCGGCGGGCACAATCACCGGCTTGCCGCAACTCAACAGTTCACCCAACACGCCTGCGCGACGGCTAAAGTAGGCCCGGCTGTCGTAAAACAGCAAACCGCAATCGGTGTTCCTGATCAGTTCGAGATAATCCGCATCGCTCAATGGGTGCGAATAGTATTTGACCCACTCAGCGCCCAATCGACTGGGCAACGCCTGCTGAGGAGCTTGCAGCTTGATCTTTTCCCTGGCCGGCCATTTACGCACGGGACGCTGAACCACGATCTGGATATTGCCCGGTCGGATGTGTTTGTCCCAGATATTGTCAACAAGCGGTTGCAGGTAATTGACCATCTTCTTTTCCCGTCGCACTTCGCCGGGACAGGTTATCCGCAGCGGACGGCCGCTGCCCGACGTAGAAACGTGGTTCGTAGTGGACTCCTGCTTGCCAAACAAGTCTGGTCGAATCGGATAGGTTAACACGTGAAAATTTCCGACACCCAGACTGTTGAACTGATCCGCAAGTGTTTCCGAGGTCGTGTACAGCCGCAGTGAATGGTACGGAATGCGTTCCAACGCCGCGTCAAAACAATGCTGGATCGCCGTCGCCACTCGAGCCTGTGATGGGTATTCGGGTGTCCGCCCTTCGAAAAGATTGAAATGAAACTGCAAATGCCAATGGACCTGTAACGTCCGCGGATGGTTCGACAAGAACGCCGCCAGCCCCATGAACTCCATTTCGTTGACCGTCGCCAGAAAAGCATGATCGTGTTCGGTCAGACGAGTCGATTTGAAGAACTGTTCACAGTCCTGGGCAAAATTGCGAATGTACCTCTTTCTCCGCATACGATGACCCGCCCGACGAACCATTCGTGTCAAGCTGGACAATGAAACTCGATCACGCAAACGGGGCGGCTGAAGGTCGAGTGGTGCCGCCGGCAGAAAATCACCATGGGTACGGGTCAAATGCCGCAGCCCGGCCAGGTAGCTGTCCCGCTGGTAGGTCGTTTCGCGAAAGACCCTCTTGATCGGCCCCAACGACTCGAGCGTATTTGTGTCTCGGAACTTCTGATGGGTTCCAATTGTCGTCAGGTAACCGGCTTCATTGGCGGCGGTGGCGACACAGCGGACGTAATCATGGTGATGGCCGCCCAGTTCACGCAGCGACTGATCGATTAAAAAGAAATTGGCCATGAGCCATGGTTCCGGCAAAGGCACTTCCCGTGCCGCCCAATTTGTGAATCCATCCGGGACCGAATGTAATTTCTTCGTTGCTGTCCAGTCAATTGCAAACGCCGAGCGCGTCCATCGGATTCCGCTAGCAGTTGCCATTGGGCTGGAATTGACATTGAATTGCCGCCATTCGTAAAACATGACCATGATCAATCAAACACACGTCATCGTGCTGCCGTATTTTTGTCAGAACGAAGTTGAGCGGTACCTGAAAATTGCGCACCGGTTGCGACAGTTCCCCCGACCCAATTGCAACATCCACTTTCTGCTCGCCAACAGTCCGCGCATCGAACCGGATTCGCGGCTGTATCGCAGCTACAGCCAAATCGCACCCTGCACATCGTTTGCCTGCCCGACGCAGGTATTTGGTTATCCGGCAGGACCGACGGCAATGTATTGGGATGCGATGGAATTTGTGGCTGAAAAATTCAATGGCAGCGATGGCTTCTGTCTTTGGCTGGAATCCGATATGGCCCCCGTCAAAGCAGACTGGATTGACCGGCTCTCTGTCGAATGGTTTACTGGCAAACGCCCGCTGATGATGGGTTGCCACGTGCCCGATATCTACAAGCGCCGAATATTCCGCCGGCCCAAGTTGATCTTGCGTGCGCATGTCAACGGCGGAGCCTGTTACGCCATCGATTTCGCCCGTCGGCTGCCGCCAGACGCGCGCGAAGGGGTCTTTGATATGGCCGTCTATCGCCACGCGCATCAGCAAGGGGGCGTGCGGAAGTCGGAGCTGATCGCGTTCTCGACATTGTCGCGAGTCCGCCGGGATGTGCAGTCGCCGGATAAAGTATTGTTGCACGGTTTCATGCAGGATAAAGATGCGTTTGTCGACGCCTGCCTGCAGCCGGTGTCGCCACGGGAATCGCGAGCGGCGGTCTGGCATCCACTCCAGGAACGGATCGAACTGGTGAAACGGAGAATCCGCGTCCAATTCATTCGGCGCGGTCATCGAGCGATGCTGGAAAACATGCTGTTGACGAAGCAGAAAGCGGAATCCACCGAGCGGGCCGCCTAGCACATGATCGTCAACCACTTCAACACGTTTCCGTACGGAGGAGCCGCTACGGCAGCGTTGAGGTTGCATGGCGAACTGAAAAACCAGCACGTCGACAGCCGCTTTTTGTTCGCCAACAACGATCGGCAAGCCAAAATTGGCGATTCCGTACGGCAGATTCAATGGCAGTCGGCCGATCACACGGTCAACAACTTGATTCTGCAGCACTTCGAGAAACGCCGCGTACGTCAGATTCATAGACTGTATAACCGACATCTGACTGGGCGGAACCCAGCGCAGGAAGTCTTCAGTATGGCCTCCCTGACCCGCCCGACAATTCCGGCCAACCCCGCCGATGTTTCAGGCATCGTACATCTTCATTGGATCGCCTTCATGGCCGACTACCGATCGTTCTTTGGAGCGATTCCCAACCGCGTGCCCATCGTCTGGACCTTGCATGACATGAATCCGATAACGGGCGGCTGTCATTACAGTGGCGGCTGTCATCAATTCAAACGGGGTTGCGGCCATTGCGGCCAGATTCTTAAGGCCGGCCCCGACGACGTCTCCCGTCAAAGTTTTGAAACGAAACAAAAAGCGCTCCGTCGCCGGAGCATCACCGTCGTGGCGCCCAGCCTCTGGCTGAAGCGACTCGCCGAATCCAGTCCAGTATTTCCTCCCTCAACAACTTACCATCACATTCGATTGGGGTTCGATTTGAAGCAGCTGTATCCTCTGCCCAAACTGGCTGCACGAAAAAAACTGGGCATCAATACTGAAGCCACGCTGATCGGATTCGGAGCCGAATCGGTGAACAATCACCGCAAGGGTCTTGATTTGTTGCTGCCAGCTCTGGCCAAAATAAAAAATGAATCACCGATCGAGTGTCTGGCAATTGGGTCCGGGGACATCGACAACTCGAAACTCGATTTGCCAAAAATCCATTCGCTGGGCTATCTCAACGACCCACAAATGATCGCCCAATTCTATTCCGCCTGTGATTTGATCGTGGTCCCGTCCCGCGAAGACAACCAACCTCAAGTCGGTTTGGAAGCGATGGCTTGCGGGACACCCGTGGTCGCCTTTGATATCGGTGGCATCAGCGAATACGTCCTGCCCGGCATCACCGGTTGGCTGGCGAAACCGGAAAGTTCAATCGACCTCGCCAATCAAATCCGGAAGCTGGTCACCGAGGCCGAATCCCGCGCGAACCTTTCCGACCGCTGCCGCCGATGGATGGAACAGGAATTCGACATCGCCAGACAGGCGGAAAAATATCTTGCGCTTTATCAACGTCTAATCGACGACAGCCAGCGCCGCGCGGCCTGACAATGCTGATCCACCGTTGCTCGCTGGCATCTCAATCCCGAGCGAGCCAGACCCCAAACGGCGCGAACGGTAACAAATGAATGGACCCGAACGGGATCGAACCGTCGACCTCTTGAATGCCATTCAAGCGCTCTCCCAGCTGAGCTACGGGCCCTGATTGCCCGCTACGGTAGCAATTGGCTGACGGAATGTCAACGATATCGACGAGCCTTCTATGGGCCATTAAGCGTTGGCCAGTGACCCTCGCTTTTGGCCGATCAGGGTTTTCAGTTCCCGTTGCGGCTGCGCGAATTTGGCGATGCCTTCTGCCATTAACGTGTCATGCATGTGATCGAAGTCGACATGGGCATCGATATCCGAAAGTATGGCTTGATCCGTAAGTTTGTCGATCTTGCGAGAAAACAGCTTGCCGCTGTCCGCAACTGCCTGATTGGTTTTTGGCGGGTTGGTTTGAATATCGCTGCCGGCCAATGCGGAGACATACTTCCACGGTGGGTCGTCCGGTTTCTTGGTCCC
>JBGSXT010000445.1:0-14123 GCA_041751295.1 Mariniblastus sp. | reverse complement strand
GCCTGCGATGCACCACGACTGACCGCTTCCAGCCCCATCGCACCCGTCCCAGCGAACAGATCAAATGCGGCTTTGCCTGGCACCCAGCCTCCGACCAGATTGAAGACGGCTTCGCGAACATCGTCTTTCATGGGTCGGGTGATTAAATCACCGGAATAGTCGAGTTGTCGTCCGCGATACAATCCGCCAACAATCCGCAGCTTGCCCAAAGCAGCAGCCGGTCGCGGTGACTTCCCGTCCTTCAAATCCCGGCCTTTTTTGTATTGCGGCATGTTGCGCCGATGACCTTGCATCAAAACACGTGATATTTCGGGTATACTCTGGAATTACCAATATATCGAGTTCGCGAAGAAATTGAGCTGACAATGGCACTTCGTTTTGTCAATCTGGTGATTTTTTGTAGCGGAATTCTACTTGGCGTTCCGACATCAGGTCGCGCTCAAACGCCACCGAAGTCTGAGAACCTCCTATCTGAAACAGACGGTGACGATTCTGAACATCGCGTCACCAACCACGCGACGGAATCGACACAAACTCGGCAGCAGTTTGATCAGTTGACCGAAGAATTTCGACAGTCGGTCAGTCAAGTGCAGCGGGCTTTTTTCGAGTATTGGAACGCACCGAACGCCGATGATGCGGCCGCGTTGGCGGATGATTTCGACGCGGTTGGCAAACAGGGAGACGTGATTCTGAAGAAGCTGGTTGTGGTCGGCGAAAAGCTGTTTGCGGAACAAACGGCTGGCTCAGGTCGGGCCGATGACGCACTGGCCTATTTCATGACCAGGGTGCTGGTCAAATACTTTGAAGAGAGCCAATTCGAACAGGCGTATTTGCTGGCCGAAAAACTGGTCCGCAACAACCCGGAAAATGCAATGGCCGAAATATATCTGGCCAGGTCGTCTTTATTGACGAATCGATTCGGACCGGAAATCGGCCCGTTGATTGAGAAACATGCGGAGTTCTTTCAGAAAGAGGGTTCAATTTTCGAGACAGAAAAAACTCTGATTCTTGCCATGTTCGATTTGGCGGCAAAGTTCGAACGGGAAATGGCAATTCGCAATGCCGAGCAACAGGCGGATGACTTGCCACAAGTTCTGTTCAAGACAGACAAAGGCGAATTTGTCATCGAGTTGTTTGAAAATGAAGCGCCGCAAACCGTAGCCAACTTTATCCATCTTGTCGAAAGTGGACATTACAACGGGCTGATCTTCCAAACGGTAATTGACAAAACGGTCGCCGAAACGGGCGTTTTGACGAAAGATTTGCAGGTTCGCGATATCGGCTACACGATCCATGACGAATTCGAACGACCGGACGTTCGGATGGTCTTTGCAGGCTCGGTCGTCCTGTATAGCGAAACGCCCAACAGTGGCGGAAGTCGGTTCTTTATCGCCCTCGCCTCCTTGCCCAATTTCCACGGCAGGCAAACAGTTTTTGGCCGGATAAAATCCGGAATGGAAACCGTTTTTCGACTGAACAAAACTTTCAAAATCGAAGAACAAAAGCAAATCGAAATTGAAGATGTGACGCCCGATCGGGTAATATCAGCAACAGTTCTGCGCAAACGGGACCATGAATACAAGCCTGACAAAGTCCAAACCAATAACGGTAATGACTCATGATACGACTCACTGACCTGATGCACCCAACCTTGCAGTACTCGATGCCCACGGATTCCCGGCCTTCTTGTCGAATTGGACCCGTCGGTTTAATTGTTCCCTTGCTGGTTGCTCTTCTGGCCTCGTTCCCGATTTGTTCTTCCGCAACGATTGCGGTTGCCGGCACCCGAATTCAGGATGAAACACCTGGCGATGATTCGCCGCCGCAAGAACCCGACGCAAATCCAGGTTCGGATACAAAAATGGAGCCGGGCACAGACATGGTGGATGGTTCGGGTACGACCGGTGGCACAGCCACCACGGATTTGGCATTTGAAAAATTCCAGCAATTGTTGAACGAGCTGAAAACGAATGAACGGCAGGTCAACCAGTTGGTGATCTCGATGCCGGTCGGATTTCAGGATAAACGCCAGGCGCAACAGGCAAAAATCGAAATGCTGAGAGCTCGAAACCAGGCCATTCTCGTTGAATTGAAGCCGTTGGCGATCGAGTCGTTTGAGAAATTCCCAAACACGCAAGAATTCGTCACGACCTATTTGTTACAGAATCTTCAGCTGCAATTGACGGGAAAAAATTATCGATTGATTCCATTCGATCCGTTCGCAGCGATGGCGTCCTATCAACGATTGTCGAATGGTGGAGTCAAGTTGCCGGTTCTGCAAATGTTCGGATACCGAACACATTACCTATTGAATGATTTTGAAGGTGCCAAGAACTCCCTGCAGCAGGCAGCAGCACTTGGCCAGGTATTGGAACCGAAGGTGTGGGAAGACCTGATACAGGTCGGAGAAGCGTGGAACCGCGAACTGGAATTTCGCAAACAGGACCGGGAGAAACAAAACCCTCTTG
Organism: Mariniblastus sp.; assembly: GCA_041751295.1. Lineage (GTDB taxonomy): Bacteria > Planctomycetota > Planctomycetia > Pirellulales > Pirellulaceae > Mariniblastus. The sequence goes on along the minus strand of JBGSXT010000445.1, from coordinate 11,655 downwards.
TTCAAATCGAACTGGACTGCGGCGAGCTGACTGTTGAACTGTTCGAAGATCAGGCACCCAACACCGTCGCCAATTTCATTACGCTGGTCGAGGACGGTTTCTACAACGGATTGATTTTCTATCAAGTGAATCCGACCGAAGTCGCGATAGCCGGCAGTCCGACCAACGACGGTCAAGGGGGACCCGGATTCAACATCGGTCTGGAAACTGCCGGTGAAAACATCCGACACCACTTCGCCGGTGTCCTGTCCATGGTGCCGGACGGGCAGCAACTCGCTGCCAGCCGATTCCTGATCACCAAACAGCCACGTTTGCAGTTTAACGGCCGACTGCCGGCTTTCGGTCGCATCATTGAAGGACTGGAAAACCTGTATAAAATCCAGGTCGTCAATCGGACAACTCCGTTGTCTAGTGAAGACACAACCGTGCCGACGCGAATCAACAAAATGACGGTCGTCAGAAAACGGGACCACGAGTACGTTGCCGAAAAGGCCACAAACAATCCGGCCAAGTTACCTGGCGGATAAGCGCCAAAGGATAAATTAAAGGAGTAATACAGATGCTATTGAGTCAATATCGAATCGTTTGTTGCCGGGTCACGGCGCGTGTCATTGCCGTTTTTTTCTCAATTGCCGCCGTATGGCAATTCGGGGCAATTCCGTCGTTTTCCTTTCAGGCAGATTCCGGTTTTGTCCTGATCCAGGATGCGGGAAAGGGTGATTCAAGTCTGCAATCGCTACTCCAACAGTGGAAGGATCTGGATGCCGAATTGGCAACCAGGGAAGCCGAGTTTCAAGCTTCATTGGAACCCGAAAAGCAACAGGTCATCCGGGAGCAGTACACGGCACTTGTTGGCAAAGCGAACGACCTGGTGGGCAGGATCAGGGCCGAAGCGATAACAGCGTTTAAAGCGAATTCCAACGACGAAAACACGGCCAAACTGCTGGTCGGCATCATCATGAATGACGCCGAATTTGGTCGGCACAACGATGCGATCAAATTGGGAGAAACTTTGATTTCTGCCAACTTCAATGGCAGGCTGTTTGAAACAGGGGCCAAGGCGGATCGGTTGTCTGTGGATTCCAAAGAATTGCTGGAGGAATTATTCATTCGCAACAACCAGTTGAAACAGAATGACTTGCCACAGGTAAAGATTGAAACTTCCAAGGGAGAGATCGTCGTCGAACTGTTCGAAGACGAAGCCCCCAACACCGTGGCGAATTTCATCAGTCTGGTGGAAAGCAAGTTCTACGACGGACTGAAGTTCCATCGGGTGATTGAAGGGTTTGCCGCCCAGGCTGGTGATCCCAAAGGGGACGGAACCGGCGGCCCAGGCTATGCGATCGCCTGCGAATGCTATTCGCCCGAATCCCGACGTCATTTTGTCGGATCGTTAAGTATGGCTCACGCGGGCAAAGATACTGGTGGGTCCCAGTTCTTTATATCCCTGGATCGAACCGCTGACTTGGACGGCAAGCACACCGTTTTTGGTCGAGTCATCAGGGGGATCGACGTCCTGGACAAACTTTCCCGCAACGCAATGATGTCGGCTGCGCTTCCGAACGCCGAAACCGACCTGATCAACAGCATGATCGTATTGCGAAAAAGAGAACACGAGTACGTTCCGGTTAAGATTGCAGCAGGTTCAGAACCGACTGGCGAAGAGAAACCGCCAGTGCAACCAGAAACGATTCGAAACGCTGCCCTGACCGCAGAAGGCATGGCGGACAAGGGTGCGACAGACGGAAATTCGATTGACGAAAGTGGCATTGTTGAGGAACCGGCGGACGATGGCAGCTCCGAAAACGGCAGCCCGGTCGTCGACGACGCAGATGATGCGGCTGCTGATCCGCCCGATTCGGAAACCGATGACTCAGCCGACGATGGTTAGGCGGGCGACAAGCGTTTGTTTGCCTGTCAGGCGAATCGCTAATCCGCCCCTGCGCCGCGCCGGGCCAATAGGCAATTCGCCCGACAAGTATATTTTCATCTGTCGGTCGCCTCAGGTTGCGAATCGATGAAGCGAGCTGAGCGGGCCGACTTGGTTCTCCAACGGTTGAATGAACTGTATCCAGATCCGGTGGTACCACTGCTTCACAGTGACCCGTACACGTTGTTGATCGCCGTGTTGTTGAGCGCCCAATGCACTGACGAACGGGTCAACAGGATCACGCCGAATCTTTTTGCTGCGGCAAGAACTCCTGCAGAAATGGCCGAACTGCCCGTCGGAAAAATTCGGGAGATCATCAGGCCGTGCGGACTCTCACCGCGGAAATCGCAGGCCATTTCGGAATTGTCTGCGATCCTTGTCAATCGACACCAGGCAATGGTGCCTGACAGTTTCGAAGCTCTGGAAGCATTGCCCGGTGTTGGCCACAAGACAGCGAGTGTTGTCATGGCCCAGGCATTTGGCGTTCCAGCGTTCCCGGTGGATACACACATCCATCGGCTGGCCCAACGCTGGGGTCTCACCGGTGGCCGAAACGTGAAACAGACGGAACGGGACTTGAAGCACTGTTTTCCAGAAAATCATTGGAATCGCCTGCATTTGCAATTCATCCATTTTGGTCGTGAACATTGCACCGCTCGAGGGTGTAACGGAACGCGCTGTGAAATTTGCCGACTTTGTTACCCGCTGCGTAGAAACGCCAAAGTGACGTATAAAGCCTGATTGCCGGTACCCTTGCCGATCACGATCCAGTTTATCGCTCGGTGGCTTCGTCGAATGGATCGGCCATGACACTGTAATCGAGTGCTGAGAGATCATTCATCAGCAATAATGTTTCGTCCGTCGTTTTTTCCATCCAAATCAAATGAAGCGATTTGGGCACACCGAATGAATCGAAGCGATCCGCTGGAAAACAGGCAAGGACACCTGCGGCAATCCGGCGGTTGATTTCCGGATTGGCAGCGAATTTGACGGCCACCCGATTGAAGTCTTCCGACATGGAAGCCACATACAGCATTTGGCGGGTTCGTTCCGCCCCGTGACTACTGTCTCGATTCTCTTCGCGAAAATCTTTAACCCGATTGGGTTGAAAGGCAAACCGGACGGCGGCGTCATAGTCCGGTGATTGAGCCAGCAGCAAATCAGTCCATCGTTCGACTTTCCGACGCAGGCAATTCAGCCGATCAAAGGTTTTCGGATTCACTGCTGGATCATTCAGCAGTAATCGGATGGCGCGGTTCTTGGCTTCCACATGTCCAATATGAATGCTGTAAGCAACGCCGCTGAGTTCATTCGTTCTGTGACTGGCATCATGTGCGACCATTGCTGCTGACCAGACTCTCGTGAGCAGTTCTGACAGCAGAATTTCCTGAATCACGATTTCCATCGCCGGCCAGGGGTCATGGTTGCTGCGCTGACTCCGAACATCCTGTTCGAACATTTTGAGGGCTGTCATCCAGCGATTCTGGCGACACTTGGATTGTGACCAGTACTCGTTACAGGATGCCGCCGTCAGCGCCGATGATCCGGAAGTCAGTCGAATCGCGTTGAAGGCCGCCCAGTTGGCGATTTCCGCAAGTTGAGTGGCGTGCATATTTCTACCTGTTGCGTTCACTGGACGTCATTTCAAACCATTTTGCCTACTAACAGGCAAAGTGGATGCCAACGAATCCGAATCTCTACAAGTTGTTGTTTGTCCATCAGTTCGGTAGAATTCGCCGAATCCGATGTTGATTTTTTTTGGAAACATGATGCCGGAAATCAACACGAACGGCTCAACGATACACCACCATCTTCGAAACCGGGCATAGACCACAATGGACGCAACGAAAAAAGCACCAGAAAACGTTGGACGACAGGAATTATCCCAGCGCCCTATTTCGGATTTCATGGAACAGAATTTTCGCCACTTCAATGCTCGCGAAACGGTGGCTGCGGCGCGCGAGTTCAAATCGCTGACGGATTCTGGCGGCAAAATGCTGTTGGCCATGGCCGGAGCCATGAGCACGGCCGAATTGGGTATTTCATTGGCAGAAATGATCCGTCAGGACCGGATCCATGCGATCTCCTGCACAGCGGCAAATCTGGAAGAAGACGTGTTCAATCTTGTCGCGCACAATGACTATCGAATCTGTTCGAACTATCGCGAACTATCACTTCAGGATGAAGTAGATTTGCGGGACAGCGGCATGAATCGGGTGACTGACACCTGCATTCCGGAAGACGTGATCCGGGACATTGAAAAGCATTTCATGGAAGAATGTCGAGGCTTGGCGGATCGCGGCGAATCATGTTTTCCTTACGAGATTTTCTATCGACTGTTCGAAAAACGGTTGCTCGAACCCCATTTTCAAATTGCGCCCGAAGCGTCCTGGCTAATGGCCGCTTTCCAGAAAGGGATTCCGGTTTTTTCTCCCGGTTTTGAGGACTCGACGCTGGGCAACATCTTCGCGGCACGGGTTATGGAAGGGAAAATCAAATCGCACCGGGCGATCCGGTCGGGCACCGAGCAGATGGAATCCCTGGTGAACTGGTATATTAAAACGGACGCCCACGCGCCCATTGGTTTCTTTCAGATCGGGGGTGGCATTGCCGGTGATTTTGCGATTTGCAGCGTTCCACTGATTTTGCAGGATCTCCAGAAAAAAGTCCGATATTGGCAGTATTTTGCTCAAATCTCGGATTCGACGACCTCGTTTGGTTCGTATAGTGGGGCGGTGCCCAACGAGAAGATCACATGGCACAAGCTGGACCCGGTGGCGCCAAAATTCATGATCAACTCCGACGCGGCGATCGTCGCCCCGTTGATTTTTGCATATGTCTTGAATCGCTGAGACTCGGCAACGGCCAGTTGCCGAGGTGGTGCGGTGTCGTTCAGGATCACATCAGATCAGTCAGCGTCGTCCAGTCAATATCGTCCCGTGAATGAATCCGCCGGGCGATTTCCATTGCTTCGGGTGCCTCTTTCAAAATGCTGAATGCGAAATTGGCCAATCGGATTCCTTCTGCTTCGAAGCACAGCACCAAGTCACCGGTGGTACCGTTGATTTCTTTCAGTTGAACGTCAAAACAGTCCGCCACGAGTGTCGGCAGTATCGACTGGCCCGCATGTCGTGGCTGACCCAACAGCAGCATCGTTCCACCTCCACAATCCTTTACAAACGGCACTGCGTCATTGAGTTGACCCTTCAGCCAGTACCGGACTGCAGCCGGTTCAATACCGTTGCGTGCGATGACTTCGTCGATGGAAATATTTTTGAAAGCGTTGGACAACACCGATTGCGCCGCTTCCCGAATTACAGCCGGCAATTTCTGTTGCCAATTGGCTGAATCGCTCAACACATCCAGAAACGCCGTGTCTTGATTGACAATTGATTCCAGGACAACAGCTTCAATCTGTTGAATCTGTTTTTCCCGATTCTGATCGACGCTGTCGACCAGCATTTGCTGGATCGTCGGTTTTAACTTCGATGTCCGTTTTGGTTCGGGAACGACTTCGAATTGCTGTCCGACGGCGGCGATCTGAAGACTGAACTTCTTGATAATCTCTTCCGTCGACGTTAGACAGCTTTTAATGATCCGATAGAACTTGTGGCAGCAGCGGAGCGTAAATTCCTGAACGCGTAGCTGCCCGTAGCGGTTGACAAATTCCGTCAGGAAAGCTGGGTTGACTCTCCCTTTGGATGATTTTTTGTCCTGGCCCTCAAACAGCTGTTGCAGGTCCAGCATGGTGCTGCCGAATGAATGCAATTCCTTCATCACGCTGCTGTGTTCGACAGCAATCAAATTTTGACACGCCTTGAGCGCCTGTTTGGCGAGCGGAAATCGAATCTTTTTGCCGCTGAGCAGTTGCAGAATCTTTGTCGCCAGTTGATCGCCAATCAATTGCGCTTCACTGGAAATTTCCGCCTCGGCATATCGACACAGTTCAGTGGAGTCTCCCTGGGATTGGCTGCGCCAATAGGGAGCATCGAAGATCGCATCGAAATGGGCTTCGATGACCGGACAGGAAATCGGGCTGCCTGGGTCCGACAATTCTGTCGACGCTGTTCGAATCTGTTGATCAATGGGTGGCCATTCCTGCATTTCTGAAAGGGCGACCATCGCTCGAGTCGTGATCTCGTCCAGTCGAAGACCAAGCTCAGTCGCGCAGGATTCGGCAAACTGCTCCATGGCGAGGTCATCCGGATCGGTTTCGGCAATCCATTGATCGATCAGTCCCTTTGCCAGCCGTTCGACTGCATCTTTCCCCTGTAACTGAAGTCCCGGGCCACAAATGCTGACTCCAAACGAACGCAACGAAAACTCTTCGTTGTCCTTGTCCGTCTGGCGACTTGCATCGAAGAACACGTTGCAGCGGGTGGTGTTGGACAGGCAAATATACTCGGCAATCCGGTCCAGATCGGAGACTGGCTGATTCTCGTGTTCGGCGTTCAGTTTCAATCCATACGTGTGATCGAAAGGAAGTTGGTCTTCAAAATCGGGCAGCTCCAGTCGACGGTCACCCGGGTAGCCACCGTCGGCGAAATGGCGCAACTCGCACATGAACGCGTAAGCATTGGCGGCAGCCAAGTTGGCTTCGCGGCCGGCTTTGTTGCCGTGCATCAGAATGCCAATGGTTTCGTTCTCATTGATTCCATTTTCCGCCAACATTAATCGAATGGTGTAGGCCAGGTCGATAGTCATTCCACTGCCGATGCCACCCGAGATGTTGGATACCAGAATTACCCGCGGGACGACCTGCTGCGGCGGATTCAGACCGAGTGTTTCGCAGGTGTTGGCAATGGATTCCGTTCGGATGGCCTGTTTGATCCGTTCGGAAATCCGATTACAAATCATTTCGAAGTGGTCGGCGAATACCAGTCGCCCCAGCGGTCGCAATCCATCGGTCTGCAAATTGCGCGGAACATTGTAGATCCAGCGGCGACTGATCCAACTCAAGTCGAGTGTCTTGTGCTGTCGGTACTGTTCGGATCGACGCAACGGCACTGCCAATGTTTCTCCGGCACTGATCGACGATGCGTCTCGATCCTGCGACAGCTTCGTTAGTGCTTCGCGATCGGAATCGATACACAATAGACTGAACGAGGGAACTGGCTCCAGCGATCCATACCGGGCCACAATCCGCTGCTTGACTTTTCGAATCACCTGTGAAGCCGAATTTCCCAATCCAATGACAATCGTTGGCTGAAACCTGGCCGATTCCGGGTCGCATTCTGGTGGATTCAGCAAGACGGAATCGACGGACTTGAATGCCAGCTTTTTCGTCGACGGATTTCCGGAGCGGCCTTGGGCCAAGTCGGTCGAATCGACTTCAACCGTATTGCTGGCTGAATCCACGTTTTCACGCACCGAAACTCGCCCCCGAACTACTTTCTTGCGGGTTTTCCGATTGGCAAGCTGTTCCACAAACTGGACGCAGGTTTTGTAACGATCGTCCGGGGCTTTGGATAATGCCTTGGCAATTACCGGTTGATCACTGATCGGAAGTGGTTGCAGGTTTGGTTTTCCGTGCATGTGCTGAGCGGCCAGCTGAGCTGGTGTCGATCCGGTAAACGGCCTGACCATGGTCAACATTTCCTGGTAAACCATGGCCAGGCTGTATTGATCACTGGCATGTCCGGGTCGCCCATCGAACATTTCGGGTGGTGCATAGGCAGGTGTCATACCGGACATGACCGATTGGGTGACCTCGCGCAGGTCCTTGACCAATCCGAAATCGGCCACCTTGGCATGCCCTGACACCAACAGGATGTTCTCCGGTTTGATATCCAGATGCTGCAATCCAAACTTGGCGTTCAGATAGTCCAGTGCATCTGCTGATTCCTGCATGTAACGGATCAATTCATCCCGGGGAATTCCCGGCGCTCCCTGATCGACATACTCCTGGGCCAGATCTGCCAGACTCTTATCGGCCAGTTCGCTGACAACAACCAATTTGGAATTATGAATCTCGATCCGTTCCAGCGATAACAGGAAAGGATGTCGCGCATCTTTGATTCGTTCGAGTGACTTCAGTTCCGATTGGGCTCGTTTTTCACCGTGAAATCCGTGGACAATCTTGATGGCTTTTTTCAGGCCTCCCGGAGCATCCGCTTCCCAGACATCACCATATCCACCACTGCCAATCTTTCGTGTCAACGTGTAGCACAGTATCTGATCGCATTCCTGAATTGCATCGGTATTCATGATTCAATTGCCGCGTGAAGTAGGTTTTCCTATTGATTCAGAACCGTCGTAAAGTAGCTGGTCACGACAAGGTCGAGGTACTCTTTGCGAAGTTCAAGTTTGAGATCGTTGTAGGTGCAGAAATTGCGTATCTGCGAGAGCAGGTCCCTCGGATGACAGCGTCTGAGCCGCCGTTGCTGGGGCAAAAAATGAGTTTTGATCAGGTAGTCGACAAGATCAGCTTTGTATTCACATTGCAGACGTTGACAGTAAATCTTGAACAGATTGTGAAATTCGCTTTGACTCGGATCCGACACGGCGATCTTATAGGGGATGCGTCTCAAAAACGCTTCATCCACGAGGTCCGCTGGCTCAAGATTCGTCGAGAAAATGATCAGCTGTTCAAAGGGCACCTGAATTTTCTTTCCGGTTGCAAGTGTCAGATAGTCCACTCGATTTTCCAACGGAACGATCCAGCGATTGAGCAGTTCCTGGGGTTCGATCCGCTGGCGACCAAAGTCATCGATCAGCAAACAGCCGCAATTGCTCTTCATTTGTAACGGAGCTTCGCTGATATTGGATTTCATGTCATGTCGAATTTCCAGCGATTCCATCGTCAATTCACCACCGACAACCACAGTCGGACGTCCGATCTTGACCCAACGTCTGTCCGATGACGAATCCGTTACCCATTCTCCCTGATCGTTCGTTGTGGGTTTGTGGTAGGCAGCATCGAATACTTTGACAATCTGACCATCTTCAAAGATCGCGTGGGGAATCCAGATCTCCTGACAGAAACACTGGATCAGACGGCTGGCAATCGTGGATTTGCCATTGCCGGGTTCGCCGTACAGAAACAGGCCCGCCCCGGAATTGATTGCCGGGCCGAGGCTCTCAAAGAGCAGCTCGTTGACGGAAATATCCTTGAAGGCCTTGCGCAACTGGTCGCGTCGGGGCGATTCCGTGCGAATCGTCTGAGCCTCGACCGACAGGATGTAGTCCATCAGAGGAACTGGGGCTGGCCCGATGTAGGCACATACGGCAGCATCTGCCCGGGCCTGAGTCCGTCCGTTCTCCGTCAAGACGTAATTGTAATCGTTGAGCGGTGCCGAACCATTGTGCACAATAATTTGACGCTCGCGCAAAGTCTTGAATGTATGTTCCAGTATCTGGAACGGCAGTCGGATATCGTTGGCCAACTGCCGCCCACTGCTGAATCCGATTACCGACAGCCGTTTGATGATCAACGATTCGATCAGCGATGCCGGCAAACCGGTATCTGAAAGTTTTTGCGGTTCGTTGGGGCGATATGTTTCATCAGACAGTATCGTTGCGAGCAGACTGCTTCCAACGGATTGATTGTTGATGAGTGACTCAGTAATCATGGCAGTAGGGGCCGACAAAAAGTGATTTGCGTTGAAACTGTAGCTCACGCTGGCACTTTCAAGCGCGATTTCTTGGTTCGGTACCCTGTTCGGTACAACCTGAACAACCCGAACAATATCTGTTCAGCTGATCCCGGAATCTCTGGTTTTCCAATTCGAATTCCGGGAAAGAGCTAAGATTAAAATGCAAGTCGCGAAATTGCCAGTCGTTGATCCATCGTTTGAGTGGATCGAAATGTCCCCGTTGAAATGCCCGTTTACTTATCCGATTTCGGCCATCCCGCAAAATTCAACTGTGCCTGAGATGAATCAAACATCCCTGACCGAACGCGACGGTTCAACCGCATCTGCCCTGTGCTGGTCATTGTCCGGTCAGATCAGTGAATCCGAACCGATCCGCGAGTACAGGATTCATGACACCCGGTTTTCAATCGGGCGCAGTTCCGAATCTTCGCTTTGTCTGCCGGCTGGCTGCGTTTCCAAAAATCACGCAGTCATCGCCTGTCTCGACGGCAAACTGTTTTTGCGCGATTTGGGCAGTACCAACGGAACATTCGTTAACGGCGATCAGATTCAAGGTGAAGTCGGCATTGGTGATGGAGACCTGCTGCAGTTCGCGTCCATCGTCTTTCGCGTTTGTCGCCAGGGCCACATTACCGAACATCAAACCATTCAGCAGGACAATTGCGATCAGGCGTTGGCGATGATCCAATTTGATCGGTTGATCAACAGCGGCGCGTTCGTGCCATTCTTTCAGCCCATCGTCGACCTGAAAGACAAACGGATCATCGGCTACGAGGTCCTCGGAAGAAGCCGATTGTTCGGATTGCAATCGCCGATGGAAATGTTTTCAGCTGCATCGCAATTGAATCTTGAGTCTCAGCTGAGTGAAGTTTTTCGCAAACGGGGTATCGAAATTGGCCGCAGATTCGGCACGGAAATCAATCTGTTCGTCAACACCCACCCCAAGGAACTCGGAACAGAAGACTTTTACAGATCGCTGTATGATTTGCGAGATGGCTGCGATCAAAACATGACCCTTGAAATTCATGAACGAGCTGCAACCGATTCCAACAGTATGCGGAAAATGTGCGGCATCCTTGCCGAATTGAACATTCAACTCGCCTTCGACGATTTCGGAGTTGGCGAAGCACGGCTCGTTGAGTTGGGCGAATATCGACCGCAATTCCTGAAGTTTGACATGGAGTTGACTCGCAGCATGGATACTGCCACGCCAAAACGACTGGAAGTCGTTCGGTTGCTGGCAAAACTCGTCAGCGACCTGGGAATCCAGCCGCTGGCCGAAGGGGTCGAAAACGAAATCTCCCACGAAATTCTGTGTGAGATGGGATTTGTGCTCGGACAGGGATTTCATTACGGCAAACCGTTATCCATTTCAAGTTATCTTCCCAACGCCTGATCCCTGTTGGATGCATCTCGCAGAAATCGTCGACGCGCACGGAATAACACTTTTTCGGCGTTTTATTGACAAACAATTCTTGCCTGACAATCGTAAGGTGTGTAGGATATCAGCGACAATCCTGCAATGGCCAATTCACCTTTCAATCTCATGAAACGGTTTGCCAAAATCAAGAATGCGTTTCTGTTCGGCTATTTGGCTCTTTTTTTGAACCTTGGTCCTTCGCTGCACCGTGCGCCGATTTTTGGGCTGCACAATCATTCACACGAAAAGCTGTCCGCGCACAACTCCTGTTCCTGCGACTGCAATCACTCGAATCGACAAGACGGCCAGAATCAGGAAGAAAATTCCAACGGCGGCCAAGTTGAAAATCAGCCCTGCGATGACTGCGCTCTTTGCCGTTTCTTCCATCGCTACCATTCGACGGTTCCCAATGACGCTGTTTTTCTGTTTCAGCAAATCGTAAAACTCCACATCGAATCCTTCTCGCCGCAATTCAACGCAACGGCGATTCTTTCAACCGCGCGCGGGCCTCCGACTGTTTAAACCAGTTGGACATGCCCAATCGGCCTGCGGGATTTCCATGATGATCTGATTGGGAAATTCCCATTCGGCGATTTGCGTCTCCCTGTCCGACTGGAACAGAGTGAGCCTGGTTTTCCATTCGCGGACGATGTTTTTCCTTACTTGGAACAGGCGGTGGCGACTGTATTTCCCGTCGTCAACGCCATCAA
>JBGSXT010000444.1:0-5203 GCA_041751295.1 Mariniblastus sp. | reverse complement strand
GGATTAGACTCCGCAGTCAGCCATCCGCCCGTCGTGAGAATCTGAAAAAAAACGGCTCCGACAAATTGTCGAAACCGCCATTCCTTCTCGATTCCTGGCCGGCGCTGTCAATTGGGCGCTGGGCTTGTGTACTGCGAGACGACCACCGGACGCTGCTTATACTTCGGTGCTCGCGGGATTTGCCTTTCGAATTTTGATTCACTGCGATCATTTGATGTCCCCGCGTCATCGTTATGAGTTCCCGCTGGACGCTCGATTTCGACCACCGTGCGAGCCTTGATTGGTCGTGTTCCCGTTTTCTGATAATGTTGGAACAACACAACAGTTTGGCGCTCCGTTAGCAAGCCACATTCCTGAACAAGTTTCCGAATTGTTGGTGATGTGTGTTGTTGTTCGTGAAACAGCTGTTGCGCGTCTGCCCGATCAAGAAAGTCTGATTCAATCGCGATTTGAATAAATGACTTTCCGGGTGTCAGTTCCTGTTCATCCAGAACATTGGCTACTTGCTTGATTGTCATCATGTTTTTGCGAATCGCAACGGTCGCCAGTGATGCCAGTGCTTCCTGTTGAATTTTGACAAGTCCGCAAAATTGCTCAGGAGAAATGATTCGTTGCTCCACGAGATAGACACCAAATTTGAGGCTCATCGTTTACTCTTCGATCCAAAGAATTGAGATTCGAATGATGCGGCTGCACTGATCGACATCAAAATGGCCTTTGCGGCCACCCTTCGATTCAGCGTTAAAAGTCTTATCCGTTTAGTATTCGGCCCTGGGCGAAGCATTTCCCGCGTCAAATCCAGTTGCCTGGAACTTGCTGCATTCAAGGAAACTTCAACAAAATCGAACTGATGCAATCAACTTGAACGACTGGTCGCGAACGCGGCTCGGGGAGATGGCCAATTGACTATTGTTACGGGAAAGACGATTTGTTGGGTCAGCGGCAGAAATCAATTTATCTAAACGACGGACTTCCCTGTCCGTCATATTCTTCGCACGTACGAGCCAGCGGACGAACAGGGAAATCCGCATCAAGCCGCCCGCTGTAGCGGTTTTATTGGATGCACCAACCGGTCCGCCAAGTCCATTGTTAACGGCAAAAAAATGGGGAAAACCTCGCGGGCCGAATGTCCAATCCAATATTTGCCTATCCGTGACCTAGATTTGCGAAGAACACGCTTTCGTCGATAGTGCATGGTAGTGCATGGTGCAGCCATGGTGCGATGAAAACGCCTGTTGAAGTCGAGCGTATAAGGGTATCAAAAATGGGCGAACTTAAAAGAAAACAGAATTTTGTCGACGGCAGCGTCCAGGGAGGACTCGTTCGGCGAATATTTTTGCACTGGCTGTTGTTTTTTTTCGTAACGGCAATGGCCGTTTTGATATTGAAAACGTTACTGGGAGATCCGTCTCTGCCATTTGCTGAGAGATTTCAGACGGAGGTTCGTGAATTTACATTCCTTGGAATCATTTTCGTAGCGATCTTTCCGGCATTCATGCTGGATACCATTCGTTTCAGCAATCGATTTGTTGGCCCGATCCACCGACTGCGTCGACATTTGGTTGAACTTGGCTCGGTTGGCGAGACTGCGGAAATCAAATTCCGCGATAACGACTTCTGGCAGGGAATTGCCGGCGAGTTTAAGGTTGTTCAGGAACGGATGAAGACTCAACAGGCTGAAATCAATTCCTTGAAGGCTCAACTCACTGGTGCCGGCTTCCAAACCAAGTCGACCTGAACAGATTAACGTCCCATTTTTTATTTCGCGACTTCGTCCGTAACAGGCAAATTTTGCAGATTGAAACATGTTTCAGTCGCTCAACACAGTTAGATTTTCGGATCGGCTCCACGTTATGTTCTACCAACCACGATCATTGCGACCACAACCAAGTCCAGGGCGCTTATCCGGTCGGCCAGGAACCGCTGCCGTGGAATTGGCTGTATGTCTGCCAATTCTGGCGATTCTGGTGTTTGGTTCCGTGTCGGCGACATCCATGATTTTTCTGCGGCAAGCCGTGGTTCAATCGGCCTATGAGACCATCAAAGAAGCGGTCAAATCGAACGGCACGGTCGCCAACGCTTTGGACAAGGGAGAATCAGTGTTGGCTTTTCGCGAAATCACTGCTTCGTCGGTTTCGTTTGAGCCAGGCGACGTCGAAAATCAACTACCTGGAACACCAATCACATTGACGGTGCGGGCGAATGCTGACCCTTCCCGTTTTTTTTCCTATGGGCCGTTTGCGGGTCAAACCGTTGAGGTCCAGACGACCATGCTCAAAGAGTAAAACGCACCATCGCGACAATATTTACAAACGAACTGACCATTAATCACTCGATTCCTGAGACCCACGCCATGTTTAATTCTCTATTGACAGCCGTTCCCAAAAACTGCGATCGTCGAGGCAGTATGCTGGTTTTGATCGCCGTGGTCATGATCATCTTCATTGTGGCCGCCGCGTTTAGCGTTGACATTGCCTACATGCACATGGTCAAAGCCGAATTGCGAACAGCCACCGACGCAGCCGCCAAAGCCGGAGCCGAAGCGCTGGCGCGTACGCAGGATCCGGAGGCCGCCATCGACGCCGCGCTGGCGATCGCTGAATCCAACCGAGTTGCCGGCAATGGCCTGACACTCAATCGCGAAGACGTGGTCATCGGGGGAGTCAATTTGAATCCGGATGGTAAATTTGAGTTCGTGCCGGGACAAGAACCATTGACCTCGGTCAACGTAATCGGGCGTCGCAACGAAAGCGCTCCTGATGACGTCGTGCCGCTATTCTTTGGCGGGTACTTTGGAGTGGATCACTTCAAACCGGTTCAGGATGCATCGGCTTCATCGACGGTACGGGACATTGCTCTGGTTCTCGATCGTTCTGGATCCATGGCTGAAGCCTCCGGTACCGGTACCAGACTGACCGCCCTGATTGAAGCGGTCAATGTATTTATTGATGAAATTGCCGTCTCCAGCCCGAACTCCATCGTTTCGCTGACGACCTACTCGACCAATGCAACACGGGATATTCCCCTGTCCGACGATTTTGGCCTGATTCAGAGCAATGTCAACGGATTGGTTGCAGATGGATATACAAACATTTTCGAGGCGTTGCGTTTTGGAAGCGATTCTTTGAATGAGGATGCGAATCGAAGGCCATATGCCGATAAAACCATCATCGTGATGACGGATGGCAACTTTAACGTTGGCGGCAATCCCACTCCGTCGGCAATTTTGGCTGCGGACCGGGGGCACCGGATTCATACCATCACGTTCAGTAGCGGTGCCAACCAGGCGATCATGCAAGAAGTGGCTTCCATCGGCAACGGCATTCATATTCACGCTGATGACGCTGGCGACCTGGCAGACGCCTTTCGGGATATCGCCAAGACATTATCCGTTGTACTAATCAAGTAATCGAAATCCATGAATCGAAAACTACAGTCCGATCGAACCGGCGCGGCAGCCATCGAAATGGCCCTGACACTGCCAGTGTTATTGTTGTTGCTGTTTGGTGCTTATGAAATCAGTCGAGCCAACATGATTATGCATGGTTGCGAAGCGGCCGCCTATGAAGGCGCTCGAGTTGGAATCGTGCCCGGTGCGACGGTCGCCGAAGTCAACGACGCTGTGAACGAAGTTCTGGCCACAATTGGGATTGGCAATGCGAATGTCGCCACGACCCCTGTCAACCTCGATACTGACACCGAAACTGTCCAGGTTTCCATCGAAGTCAGTTTCGCTGATAATTTCCTGTTGGCTCCCGTCTTTGTAGGATCAGCTCCGTTCGTTCGCGCCTGCGAAATGACGCGGGAAAATTTTTGACGGGGCGTGTTGCAAGACTTTCTGGGCAACGCGGTCGGATTTGCCAATCACCACAACGCCATTTGGGCTGACCGTAAACCCTCGTTGTCGATCCAGCTCGATATCAATACCAATTTCGATTCCGGCGGGAATTTGGACATCCTTGTCGATAATGGCCCGTCGGATATGTGCATGTCGTCCGACATCGACACGATCGAACAGGATGGAATCCTCAATCCTGGCGTAGCTGTTTACCCGTACTTCGTGTCCCAGAACACTGCGCGCTACTCGCCCACCGGAAATAATGCTGCCGGCGCAAACGATACTGTCCATTGCGATTCCAGAACGCTCAGCGTCTTCATCGTCGCTGCCGAAGACAAATTTGGGAGGGGGGAAATTATTGAGTCTGGTTCGAATCGGCCACTGTTGATCATAGACGTTGAGTAGTGGATCGACATGCGTCAGGTCCATGTTGGCATCATAATACGCATCGATGGTTCCGACATCACGCCAATAGGCTTGGGTCTTGCGATTTTCGTCGTTGAACGGAAATGCGAACACGCGATCGGTATGAATGATGCGCGGGATGATGTCTTTGCCAAAATCATGGGCACTGCTGGAATCGTTGGCGTCCCGCATCAGTTGTTCAAATAGAAACCGCGTTGTAAATACGTAAACGCCCATGCTTGCCAGACACTGGTCCGGATTGCCAGGCATCGTTCGCGGATGTTCGGGCTTTTCCTGGAAATCGATAATACGCTGAGTCCCGTCCACACCCATGACGCCAAACGATCGTGATTCCTGCACGGAAACTGGTAGCGCCGCAACTGTCAGATCGGCTCCGGTTTGGATATGAAAATCCACCATGGCCCGATAGTTCATTTTGTAAATATGGTCGCCGGACAGTATCAGAACATTCTCGGGGCGCTCTTTCTCCAACGAATAGATATTCTGATAGACCGCGTCCGCCGTGCCTTGATACCAATGCTCGTCAATTCGCTGTTGCGGCGGAACGATATCGATGAATTCACCAAGGTCCCCGCAGAAAAACCGTCGCCAGCCATTGTTGATGTGACGGTCCAGGCTCATTGCCTTGTATTGGGTCAGCAACAAGATTTTGCGCAAACCGCTATTGAGGCAATTGGACAGTGTAAAGTCTACGATCCGATACCCGCCGCCAAAAGGAACTGCCGGTTTTGCGCGGTCGCGAGTCAACGGTTCCAGCCGCGAGCCTTTTCCGCCCGCTAAAACAATGGCCATGACATTGTTCATGACTTGCCCTTTCCTTCGTCAATCCATTTCCACTAGCCCTGCCCGCCAGCAGTCACGAAACGCATGTTTCGGCAGTCTCCGACTGCCGACCCGCACTGTGTTGGTGCGAATATTGTATCGGTTCCATTCGGAGGC
>JBGSXT010000443.1:0-3732 GCA_041751295.1 Mariniblastus sp. | reverse complement strand
ATCAGAGTGGCACAGTTGTCCCCAACTGTTGCGCAACAATTGAGGACAATTGTGCCTCTGCGGCAGATGTTCACCTGCCGCCCGCCTAAATGGCAAGTTTCCAACCAAACCATTAGACCACTTCGTCTGTATCCTCAAAGGCCAGGAAAATCCTGCCCGTTTGTTAAAAACCTGACCATGCAACTACGTTCGAATCAAGCCGCCCGCGAATGACTGAGCCCACGAATGATTGGGCCCACGAATGATTGAGCCCACGAATGTTTGCGCCAATTCGCTGGAAATCGACTGTTCGGCGACCGGCGATTATACCGCAATCCCGATTCGTATTGACCCGATTTTGCAAACCGGAGTAGCCTACATCACGGTAATGGCTGCAATTCGGAAGTCGTGTCAGCCGCGCGTTCAATGCAATCGAACTGAAGGAAGTATGCGATGAAAAGCTCGTCCGTTTTGACTCAAACCGTATGCTTGGGATTGCTGACCATCGTCGGCTCGATCGCGTCGGGCCAAGCCAGGGAAGAAGCAACCATGCGGGACGCGATCACCGTGTTGAACGAGATCATGGCGATTCCAGCCAACGGCATCCCCTTGAGCATGCTCAATAACGCTCATGGCGTTGCCATTATTCCGGGCGTTCTCAAAGGGAGCTTCGTCATCGGTGCCCGGCATGGGAATGGCGTGGTGATGATTCGCGACGGGAACGGAGGCTGGCATGCGCCTGTTTTTATCACTTTGACCGGCGGTAATATCGGTTGGCAGGTTGGCGTGCAATCCACCGATGTCGTGCTGGTTTTTCGGACCCGAAACAGTGTGGAAGGTCTGCTGGCCGGCCGAATGACGCTGGGTGCTGACGCCGCCGTTGCTGCCGGGCCAATTGGTCGGCAGGCCACCGCCGCGACCGACAGCCGCCTGGACGCACAAATATTTTCGTACTCCCGCAGCCGCGGTCTGTTCGCCGGTGTTTCGTTCGACGGATCTGTCATCCGCCTGAACCAGATCAGCAACGCCAGTTTTTACCAGGCGGCAACTCCCGGTGGCCCCGTCATCATTCCCCCTGTCGCACAACAACTGGGCATGTTGATTATTCAATACGCCGGGAATCAGGCACCGGTGCCAACTCAGGCGCCTGCCAACGGTCAAGTTCCGGTACAGCAGGCTACTGCAACGGCCAATCAACAGATTCTTGCGCAACAGCATTCGATCCGCGAGGCCGACCATTTGCGCGAGCAGTTGGCCAGATTGGCTCCCGAAATGTACGAACTGCTGGACGCAAACTGGCAACAGTTTTTGGGACTGCCGGCGGAGGTATTTCAGGGGAACAGCCATCCCTCCATCGATATTCTGAACCAAGCCCTGAGTCGCTTCGAAACAGTCCGGAACGATCCACGTTACGCCGGGTTGGCGAACCGGGCCGAATTCCAATCGACGTACGGTTTGCTGAAGCACTACATCCAGGCCCTGTCGAGCAACAATCAGTCGCTGAATCTACCTGCGCCTCCGACGATACCGGTTGGCAGTCGCCAATGAAACCGCCAGACAAAACTCGCACGCCGGCCTACAGCAAAAAAATCTTTCTTCTGCTCCTCAAGTTTTGTTAATTTCACGACCACAACCGAATATTCATCGAGTCCGTATTGTCTCTGTGGCGACCCCGTTCGGCAACCAGCTTGTTCTGGCCTGTGGGTTCGAACACGGTCTATCCATCTTCGCCGTCTGCGATCAGAATGGCGATTTCCAGTTCTCCGTACAACCGCCCAAGAAAAAATATGGCGACTTTGCGATTTCGTTTGCGCACGCTGTTGATCGTGGTGACGCTGGTCTCTGTCGTCATTGGCGTTTTTGGAATGCGGTACTATCGAGGCCGGCTGGCCCAACTGGCTTTGGAGTTCATCACGGAGAAAGGAGGCCAAGTCGTTCATGACGAGGCAAACCGTCATGTGGTGCGGGTCTATCTCGAAGGGAAAAGTTTTGACGACGACCTGTTGGTTGAATTAACGCAGCAAATGAAACAGTTGCCAAGACTTCAGGAACTTGATTTGGTCCGGGTAAAAATAAGCGATCAGGGTTCTGCCATTTTGGGCGAACTGAAACAGATCAGTGAAATCCATGTTTTTGAAACCGAAATTACCGAAACCGGGATCGAAGAGCTCAGGCTCTTGATGCCGGGAGTCGCGATCCATACGGAGCAGCCTGACCCAGTTGCCACCAAACTGGCTTCAGCCACGATTTACCGGCATGCGATTGTCGCGATGGCAGGGTCTCCAATCGACAGTAGAATCGCGACCGGAAGTGGCGACGGATCCATTCGCATCTGGGAACCCGATTGTCCCGAACCGATCCAACATTGGTCGGCCCACGAAGACTGGGTGTTCGACCTGGAATTTTCGCCGGATGGCAAACAGCTGGCCTCAGGCGGCGGTGACAATGTGATCCGGATCTGGGATGTAGAATCCCAGGAAGTACTCAGCGAACTGGTCGGACACACGGAGGATGTCCACGACGTTGGTTATACGCCCGATGGAAAAATGCTTATTTCCGCCGGTGATGACATGACGATTCGGCTTTGGGATATTCAGCAACGCACCGAAGTTCGTGTACTCCGGGGCCATTCAAAACAGATTCCGCGATTGTCCATCCGCCCCAATGGGCACATGCTCGCGTCCGCCAGTCGCGACCATACCGTACGACTATGGGAATTGCCGTCCGGGAAACCAATTGGCGTATTATCGGCGCACGAGTCGGACGTGATGACGGTTGTATTTGATTTATCCGGTCAACTGCTCGCTTCTGCCGACAAAGACGGACTCATTTGCGTCTGGGAAGTGGATTCTCTTGATCTTATCCGGACCCTGAACAGCAATATCGGTGGTGTCCATGATCTCGCCTTCGATGGGAATCTTGACACACTCGCTTCCGGCGGAGTCAGCGGCATTCAATTGTGGAATGTAGTTTCCGGTTTCAGCCGATCGTCATTTGATCAGGAATTTGTCTCGCGCGTTTGTTTTGAATCCGCGGAAGGTCAAATCGCTTCCGCCAATGCCGCAGGCGAATTACAATTGTTGAACAGACAGACGGCAAAAGTCGAACGGACATTCAAAACGCTGCATGGTGCACGTGGGTTGGGCTTCACAGATCACCAGTAAACGATCCGCACGGGTGCCATGCCCTCGCTTGCCTGGGCATGTTGGTGCGGCTATGTCTTCAAACGCCATCAATCCGATAACTTCGAGCCAATATGATCATCCAGAATCGAAAGCAGTCGTCGAAAACACGAAAACGTCAGGAAATGTGCGTCACCTTCCCGGTCATGAACTTTTCGTGTCTTGCGATGGCCGTGATCCATCCTTCGATTTTCGTTTATCCAACATGCCCACGCAAGCGAGGGCAAGGCATCCGTGCCGAAAATCAAACCTGTTACACGGCAGACTATTATCAACATAAATTCCCTGCCGTTCGACGTCAGGCATCAACCGACGCCTAACTTTTTGAGCTTTGCCCGATCAGTTTGTCGATTTTCTTGTGAAATTTCTTATCATCATTGATGTCTTTAAATTCCTCGCCGATTTCTTGTGCAAGTTCTTGCTGTTCGGTCTTAACCAACACTTTCAACAACCCAAGCATTTGATCGTCAAGGAAACCCAAACGTTCATCAGGTATTGCGATTTTCATTTGCCGGTAAAGCACTTTCAATCGCTTCGCTTCCTTGTTGAAATCGATATTCCGGGCAATCAG
>JBGSXT010000442.1:0-3660 GCA_041751295.1 Mariniblastus sp. | reverse complement strand
GGCAAGCACGGCGGCGTAATCATGCCCGAATCCCTCGTCTGGCTGTGGCGCGGCTATGGCTTGAAGGAAACGGAAGATGCGGATGCGAATAAGTAGTCAATACTCGCCGCGGTCGCAACTCACTAGGACGGTTGCAGGATTCAGCTTCTTCGTCGCGTAGCGACGGACTGATGGTAGCCGTGGACTTCAGTCCACGGTTAATGAATGCCGGCAATCGACACGCGTCGCGGAGCGACGCTTGAATGTGTTTCACGGCCCCGCACGCGGTGAATATGTACACGTCCCATCAAGTCGACGAGGAACCCATAGTATTGAACTTTTCTTCATGCGTCGTTCCGCGACGGACAATCGCAACTTTCGTCGATTTCCCGTGGACTAAAATCCACGGCTACCATCGGCCGTCGCTCTGCGACGAAGAGGGGCATGGCCGCTCTATGGCGATACTCCATGGCTCGGTCGACCCTCATCGTTCTCGGACAGGCCGCTAGGCCATGCAACCACTCGTGATCGGCATTCGTTTCTCGCCTGGCAAAGGACGATGTGTCATCGCCAAGTCGAACTTTCGCGAAGGCGAACTCATCGAGCGCGCACCCGTGTTGGTCGTTCCCGCCGCACAGCAGCCGCTGATCGACCAGACGGACCTGTTCAACTATTACTTCGGCTGGGCCAACGGGGGCGCGGACGATCCGGAGAATCTGGCCATCCCGCTTGTGGGAGATGATTTCAGCAACATTCATGATTTGGCTACCAACAAACCCATTGACCGGCGTCGCGAAATGCTTCCGGCACACTTTCGAGTTCGTCTTCATTCGGAGGTGCCGTCAGCCGCACTGGACCATCCGCCGTGATTGCGATCGTATGTTCGAAATGGGCACTGTATTTCCCGTCCAGCGTTACCGCCGTCCATTCGTCGGCCAGATATTCCAGTTCGTCGGACCCCTCGTTGACCATCGGTTCGCAGGCAATCACCAAACCGGGCCGGATATCGAAATCATCGTTGGGTCCAAATTCGTTGCTCCAGTAATTCGGAGCCTGCGGCGGCTCGTGCAGTTTCTGACCAATTCCATGTCCCGTCAGTTCTTTGACGACTGAGAAACCGTTGTCTTCGACGAAGGCTTGCATTTCAGTCGCAATCTGGCTCCACATCTTTTTGGAACTCATCAATTCGATTGCCAAATCGAGGGTCGCACGTGTTACCTTGAGCAGCTTGCGATGTCGATTGCTGATCGTGCCCACCGCATGAGTCACCGCTGCATCGCCACACCAATTGTCCAGCCGGCAACCAGTATCCAGGCTGACGATATCACCATCTTTGATTTGCCTTGGACAGGGAATTCCGTGCACAATTTCATCATTGATGGAAATGCAGGTCTCGGCGGGGAAGGGGGCTGCTTCAGGTCCGTAGCCCAGGAACAGCGGCGTCGCATCGAAATCACTAAAAGTTGTCTTGATGACATCGTTCAATGCGGCCGTTGTAATGCCGGGACGCAGGATTCGGGCCGCCGCTTGATGGGCCTGCCAGACCACAAGACCCGCGCGACGCATTTTTTTGATCTCGCGTGGCGAACGCAGAACTCTTTTTACCTGCTCGGAAATTGCCATGTCATTAACGGTACGAATTGAAACATAACTAGCCGCTACAACAATTAGGCGAGCGGCAAGTGTCAGCTTACCTGTAGGGCGAATTACTAATTCGTCTTTAAGTTGCATTGGACGAATTAGCAATTCGTCCTACAAGTATATCTTCATTTGCCGGTCGCCTTACGCATCAGCCGTTTTCTTTTTCGGTTTGTAGATTTCCGTGGCGGTGCCGTAAAATACCTCGCCAGCGTTCATCAGTGTTTCACTTAAAGTCGGATGGGGATGAATCGTTTCAGTGATATCGCGAATGACACAACCCATTTCGATCGCCAATACCGCCTCCGCAATTAACTCGCCAGCGCCTGAGCCGACAATGCCGCATCCCAGAACACGCTCGGTTTCCGGATCGATGATCCATTTCGTCAGCCCGTCGATTGCGCCTATCGCCTGACCGCGCCCGCTGGCTGCCCACGGGTAACTGCAGACCTCGTAGTTGACCCCCTCCGCTTTCGCCTGATCTTCCGTGATGCCGGTCCAGGCGATTTCCGGGTCTGTGAATACGACTGCCGGAATCGAGCGTTTGTCCCACTCGACCGGCTCGCCTGCGATTACCTCAATTGCCAATCGGCCTTCGTGAGTCGCTTTGTGGGCCAGCATCGGTTCTCCGGCTGCGTCGCCAATCACAAAAATATTCGGTTCGCCTTGAGCCCGCATCTGACGGTCGCGCAATATGAAGCCCCGCTTGTCGGTTTGCAGGTTCGTTTTTTCGATGCCAAGATCAAACGTATTGGGACGGCGGCCAACCGAAACAAGGACCCGGTCGTACAGCTCCGTCCCGAACTTGCCAGGCCCTTCGAAGGCGACTTCGACTTTGTCACCGCGCAATCCAATGCTGCCCACTTTCGAGCTCAGGAAGATTCGATCTTCGAACATTTTTTTCAGGCGTCGTTCCAACGGGCGAACTAGATCGCGATCGGCACCGGTCAATAATCCTTCCAGCAATTCGACCACGCTGACCCGGGTTCCCAGCGCAGCGTAAACGGATCCCATTTCCAATCCGATGTACCCACCCCCAATAACCAGCATCGATTCGGGAACGTCCAGCAGATTCAACGCGCCCGTCGAGTCCATGACGCGATCCGATCCAATATCAAAAGCCGCGGGCATGGCCGGGATGCTGCCGGTGGCAATAATGCAGTGATCGAAGGTCAGTTTACAATCGTCGCCAATGGCAGGGTCGTTCCCCACGAGCGAAAGGGATTTCGAATCTTCGAAGCGGGCTCTGGCGTGGATGACATTGACTTTGCGGCGTTTCGCCAATTGGCTCAATCCACCGGAAAGAGTGGTGATTACTTTGTTTTTCCGTTCGCGCAGTTTTTCCAGTTCGATTTTCGGACTGCCCCAGGAAATCCCCCAGCCATGATCCAACTCTTCGACTTCAGCGATCACTTTGGCAACGTGCAGCAGCGCCTTGGAGGGAATGCAGCCTCGCAACAGACACGTCCCACCGAGTTGGCTCTCCGCTTCGATCATCGTCACATCCATGCCGTGATCCGCTGCCAGAAACGCGGCGGCATATCCTCCTGGGCCAGCCCCGATCACTACGACTTTAGAATGCATTGGGAAATCCTGTAAACAAAAAAGTCAAGCCGCAGATTAATGACTTGCCGTTCAAAAAATTCCCAATTGGTCCCGGGCGTCTTCGGTCATCATCGCCTGCGTCCAAGGCGGATCCATGACGACCTTCACATCTACATCGACAACTTCTCCAAACTCAGCCGCAGCCGCTTTACTCTGAGCGACAAGCTGCGGGCCAGCCGGACACATTGGGCTGGTCATGGTCATTTCGATATTCACGTTATATTTTTCCTCGTCCCCTTCAATCGGAACGACATCGACGACGTAAATCAGTCCCAGATCGACGATGTTAATGAACAGTTCCGGGTCGATGACTTTTTTCAGTTTTTCACGAACGTGATCTTCATTTAAAGGCATGTTACCGATTTCCTGTTTTCGTGAGTTGGTCCAGTTCCGGTTCAATCCGGACACTGGGGTGTTTAACTATCGAACGTTAATCGC
>JBGSXT010000441.1:0-4257 GCA_041751295.1 Mariniblastus sp. | reverse complement strand
GCCCATCACGGACACGTGTACTTTGGCGGTCCGCAGATCGGCGGATAACTCCACGAACGTAACCGTGACATTGCTGACTCGAGGATCTTTGATATCCGTCAGGATCGCCATTGAAACGACCTCGCGGATAGCCTGTGCAGCTTTCAGGACGCGTCGCGAACTCATGGCGCTGGCTGCTCCAGGAAAGGCAAATCGAAAATTGGATGAATGTTTTTCTGCATCTGGGACTGACTTTGGAAAAGATAACCGGTTGACTGCAAAAAAATGGAACGATCAGTTACAGGGTACGCGCCACCTCTTCAATTTTGTAGGACTCCAATGTATCGCCCTCCTTGATATCATTGAATCCGGCCAGCTTGATGCCGCACTCCATGCCACGCTGGACTTCTTTCGCATCGTCCTTGACGCGTTTCAGCGAATCGATGGGATAATCACCGATAATTCGGCTGTCCCGAATCACGCGAATACGGGAATCCCGTTGAATGTTGCCACGCATCACTCGACAGCCGGCGATGGTTCCGGTTCTGCTGATGCTGAAGGTCTGCAGCACCATCGCCATGCCCAGTTCGACTACCTGCTCCTCAGGTTTCAATCGACCCTCCAGCATCGCTTTCAGATCGTCGGTAACCTTGTAAATAATATCGTATCGCCGGATTTCCACCTGCACATCGTCAGCCAGCGAACGGGCCACTTCATCGGGAACGACATTGAATCCGATAATAACGGCCTCGGAGGCTTGGGCCAGCCGGACATCGGCAACGGTAATACCGCCGACTAGGGCCTGCAGAATCTTAATATGTATTTCCGGATGCGAAATTTTGCCAAGTTCTTTTTGAATCGCTTCAATCGAACCTCGAACATCGGCACGAATGATCAAATTCAAGTTGATCACTTCGGCATTTGGGTCCTTCAAATCACCTGATTCGAGGCGGGCCTGTATTTCTTCCAGCGAAATTCGGGTCGTGCCGCCTGAAAGCGATTGTTGCCGCGAACGGGCACCACGGGATTCGGCCAGTTCGCGGGCGTGGGCAATATCATCGAGCACATAGAATTTATCTCCGGCCTCTGGTGCTACATCCAAGCCAGTCAAATTTACCGGCGTCGATGGACCGGCCGCTTCCATTTTTTGGGATGTATGCAGGGTGTTGTACATCGCTTTCACGCGGCCGTGTGCGGCGCCGCAAACTACCACATCGCCAATTCTCAGCGTCCCGTTTTGAACGATCAATTTGACCATCACCCCTTCACCCGATTGCTGCTCGGCCTCCAAACAGGTTCCACGAGCAGGACGATTGGCATTCGCTTTGAATTCATGCAGTTCGGCAGTAACCAAAATGGTCTCAAGCAGCTCATCCATTCCTGTGCCCTGGGTCGCGCTGGTGCGGACGACTTCGATTTCCCCTCCCCATTCGCTGGGCAACAATTCATGTCGTGCCAGATCCTGCAATGCTTTTTCTGGATTGGCGCCGGGCAGATCAATCTTATTGAGGGCAACAACGATCGGCACACCTGCGGCTTTCGCATGGCTGATCGCCTCTTCCGTTTGCGGCATCACTCCATCATCGGCGGCGACGACCAATACAGCAATATCAGTGACGTTGGCACCGCGGGCACGCATTTCCGTGAATGCCTCGTGGCCAGGCGTATCCACAAACGCAATTTTCTGGCCCCCTTTTTCAATTTCGTAGGCGCGGATGTGTTGCGTGATTCCGCCCGCTTCGCCCGATACCACGTTGATCCCGATGATTGAATCCAGCAGCGATGTCTTGCCGTGATCGACATGCCCCAAAAAAGTCACAATCGGTGGACGTGGTTTCAGCGTTGCCGGATCGTCTTGTTCATCGTCAAACAGGGCCAGCATTGAATCCTCCAGTGATTCGGCTTGCTTCAAATTCACCGTGACACCCAAGTGTTCTATCAGCAAACGAACCATCTCGTCTTCCAGCGCCGAGTTGATTGTTCGGTTGGACTCATCGCCCAATTGACGGGTCGTCAGCAACACCTGAACTGCGGGGATTCCAGCAGCTTCGGAGAATTCTCTGACCGTGCAGGGGAGCTGCAGTTCGATATTCTCTTTACGAGGGGCCGCCGTGTTGGACGACTGCCCTCCCCGTTGTCTTCCACCCCGCCGGTTGTACTGGGGTCGATCGTCACTGCGCTCCAGTCCCGGTCGCGTGCGACGTCGCTTGGTTCGCTGTTGGCGGGTGGAGCCCATGCCTGAATCAACGTCGGCTTCGCCGGTTTGAACACCACGTTCACGTCGGCCACCCCGTTTGCCAGCTGCCGTTGACGCTGAACCCAACGGCATTTCGCCGAAGATCGTTGGGTCCCCTGCCCTTTTTGTGGACTCGCCCCGCCCTTTTTTCTTGGGTTTGTCAGTTGTCTGCCGCGTAAACTGTTCCAGCGGCGCTGCACCGGATCTGGCCTTGGCAATCGCGTCCTGAGGCAACGTGATATCGGGCTTCTGTACTTTTTCCCTGGGTTCAGAAGGTGTTGAGGTCGGCTGTACAACCTGTGGCATATCCGCAAGTTTTACATTCAAACCAGTTTTTTTGCGTGGCTCCCGTTTCTCAGGATTGGTTTCGTTAGAGTCGTCTGGCTTTTTTGCCCGCTGGTTCAAGTCTCGAACACCGTTTTCGCGGCGCGACATCAAGTTGTCGTTGCGGACTGGCATGGGAGGCACAGATTCTCGAATAGGAGCCTGCGTCGCGCTGGATTTTACTCTGGAAGTAGAACCAGTCCCCGCCGCAGCTTCTTTGATGTGTTGTTTGATCCTGGCAATTTCGTCATCGTCGAGACTCGCCAACGCGGAGCCCTTGCCAGAGATACCGCAACTTTCGCAGATATCAAGCAATTGCTTGTTGTCGAGTTTCAGCTCTTTCGCAAACGCGTATATGCGTACACTAGCCACGTGTTGTGACCTTCCCTTTGCGTTACGCCACCAATCCAAAGGCGAATCAGTGAACAAGTACGAGTTGCCTGTCAAATTGCTACATAAATCCGTCTCTCCCTGATTTGACTTGCGATGTGGTCGGCAACCCTTCAGACCCGACGCCTGCCAAACAGTTTCCAATTTCAGCCTGTCTTTGCCTCGTCCGATTCCGTCGGCAAAGGTTCAGTGACACCATTAGACGATTCCAATTCTTCAATATTTTCCCGCGAAGGCGACTCACTCAAGCCTGATTCGCCGTTCTCGCCGTGGACTGCAGCCATTGATTCATTCACAGCCTTTCCGGCTTCAACAGTCGCCTCGATGGCGCCGCCGCCGTCCGCCGGTTGCACAACTGCAGCGGCAGCAGCAGCCTCAGCCTGGTCCAATACCGCCTGTTTTTTACGCGCCAGGGTTTGTTGTTCGGCAACCCGTTCGGCTTCTTCCGCTCTGCCTTCGGCCTCCAGCACGATGGCATCGACCTGTTCGGCGGTTAAGCCTCCCATGGCCATCATGTCTGCAGGCTCAATCACAGACAGATCATCGTAAGACAAATAACCCTCGCCCACCAGTTGGTTTGCGACATCTACGGTGACGCCATTCAGCGAACTGAATCCGGCCACAGCCCGTTCGATTTGCTGTTCCAATTCGTCCTGTGTCATGATTTCGATATCCCAACCGCACAACTTGCTGGCCAAACGGACGTTCTGCCCACGTTTTCCGATCGCCAGCGACAATTGATCTTCTCGAACCAGCACGATCGCCCGGCCCATCATCCGACACAGTATCACCTCGCTCACTTCTGCCGGCTGCAGCGCGTTGGGAATCATCACCTGCGGGTCTTCATCGTAGCGCACAATGTCGATCCGTTCACCGGCCAATTCATCAATCACAGTCTTGATTCGGTTGCCACGGACGCCGACACAGGCCCCCACGCAATCGACCTTGGAATCGATACTGCTGACCGCCACTTTGCTGCGATAGCCTGGCTCGCGGGAAATCGCATTGATGGTGATCACGCCGTCCGCGATCTTGGGAATTTCGGATTCGAACAGCCGCTGAACCATTTTCGGACGGGTCCGGCTCAACACGACTTTTACCCGGCTCCCTTGCGGTTTGACTTCCGTCACCAATGCTCTGATCCGTTCGTTCGGCTGGTGCGTTTCACCCGGAATCTGTTCACTGCGGGGCAGAATTGCTTCAATCTGGCCAAGGGTGACCGTTGTCACCCGTCCTTCATTCCGGTGTACGGTACCGGTCACGATGTCGTTGATGATCTCATTGAATTCCAGAATCTGCGAATCGCGTTCCGCTTCACGGACTTTCTG
>JBGSXT010000440.1:0-2498 GCA_041751295.1 Mariniblastus sp. | reverse complement strand
CAAAACCTGAAATTGGACCTGATCAACGCCCAGAACGCATTTGTGTTGTCGGGTCAATTGGTCGAGCACTTTCAATCAATCGGTGATGGCGTTGTTGCCGGATCAAAGTTGCAGGAAGCAGAAACAGATCACCGCAAAAACATCAATGACATCGAGACCGCGCGGATTAAATTGCTGAGTCTCGGATTTTCGGAAGAATGGATTGAGCAACTCAAAAGCGGCAGCGAATCGCCCATGCTGGACCCGCTGCAGATTCGCAGCCCGATCAGTGGCACAGCGTATCACAGCGATCTGTCGATCGGAAAAGTCGTGGATCCCGCCGAGCACCTGTTCGAAATTGTTGATCTGTCGTCGGTCTGGGGCAAGATCGAAATCTTGGAACAGGACTTGCAACGGGTGGCCGTCGGGCAGTCGGTCGAAATCATTCTGTCTGCCTACCCTGGCGAAACATTTCGCGGTGAAATCGTGGTTAAGGAAATCTACCTCGATCCGCAATCGCATCTCGGTACCGCGTGGATTGATCTCCAGAACCCGGCAGACGGACCGCCGCGACTGCTGCCCGGAATGTTTGGCCAGGCGCAGGTGATCATTGCCGCTCCGGAAAAGCTGTTGACCGTACCCGAAACCGCCTTGGCCCGCGATGGAGCGGAACGATTTGTGTTGGTTCAGGAGGAAGCGACCGAAAAGGCGTCGCAGTTTGTCAAACGAAATATCGTCGTCGTACGTCAGTCGGCCGGCAAAGTCCAGTTTCGTGCCGACAGGGTGTTTCCGGGCGATCGCGTCGTGACGGTCGGAAAGCACCAGTTGTTCAATTTCTTTGTGCAAGGCGTGTTGCGTTTGAGCAAGGAAGCGTCGCAAAACATCAGCCTGCGGACGGAAACCGTGGGACCGCGGATCGTGGGCGATGGATTTGCCATTGACGGTCTGATCGAGCTGCCACCCGCCGCGCGGGAAAGCGTTTCATCGCAATTATCCGGTTCGATTGAAAACATTTCTGTGACACGGGGTCAGTTCGTCCGTCGGGGAACCGTGATTTGTGAACTGGCGAGTCTGGAGTTTCAGGATTTGCAATTGCAGCTCGTTGCAGCCGAAAATGATGTCGGCAATTTGGAAACGACGCTGAAACGCTGGGAGCCTTCGCGAAATACGCAAACGATTTCCCAACGACAAAGATGGGAATTGGAGAGTCTGTTCAGGTCCAAGCAAAACCTGCGCGACCAGCTCAAACGAACCCTGGAAACGATCGGCTTGACTCGACAACAGATCGAAGCCCTGATCACGGAGAAGAAATTCCTGCACAGTCTGCCTTTGCGAACGACGATCGATGGCTATGTCGTCTATTTCGAAAAGGTGATCGGACAGTTTGTCAGCGCCGGCGAAACGATCATGGTCATACACGATCCGAACCAGGTGCGAGTTCGCGGATTCGTTTCCGAGCGCGAACTGACACAGGTGGATATTGGCCAATCCGCGCGAGTCCGGTTGGTGGCCGATCCCGAATTCGTCGTCGAGGCCCGGGTGGGTAGCAGCGACCAGGGCCGCGACAGCTCAAATCGGACGCTTAGTGTTTGGCTGGAGTTTAGCGACAGGCCAGCCATGACGCTGCAACACAACATGCTGGCGCGCATCAATCTGATTTCCGGGCAAGGTGCGCCAACGCTGGCGGCCTCACTCGAATCGGTCGTCAGAGAAGAGGGGGCTAAATACGTTTTTGTAAAGACAGCTGACGGCAGTTTCGAACGCCGACTCATTCAAACCGGCCGCACGGACGATCGCTTCGTCGAAATCACGGCAGGTTTGGCTGCAGGTGAAACCATCGCGACCTGGGGCGTGCCCGAACTGCAATCCGCCTACGCCTCACTCCGTTAGGTCAGGATCACAAATGCTCAATCGGATCATCGGATTTTCATTACAAAATCGCCTGGTAGTGTTGTTCGTGGCGATCATCATGATGGTTTTTGGTGCGATCCAGTTGGGCGAAATTCCGGTCGAGGTTTTTCCCGATTTGAACCGACCGACCGTCACCGTGCTAACCGAGGCCGCAGGACTGGCACCGGAAGAAGTGGAAGTTCTGGTTACTCGGCAGATCGAGTACCTGCTCAATGGCGCAACGGGGGTCAAGCGAGTTCGCTCCGCATCGGGAATTGGGCTGTCGATCGTCTGGGTCGAGTTTGAATGGGGCACAGATATCTACCGGGATCGGCAGGTCGTAGCCGAGAAACTTCAATTGGCCAAAGCGCGGCTGCCCGAAGATTCCAACCCGGTCATGGCACCGATCTCATCAATCATGGGTGAGATCATGTTGATTGGAATTCGTTCCACAGCCGAATCGGGCACCGCCGAACAGCAGGAACAGTTGTCGATGGAACTGCGCACGCTGGCGGAATTCACGATTCGCAACCGTTTGCTGGCGGTGGAAGGCGTTTCGCAAGTCACCGTCATGGGCGGCACGCTCAAACAGTTTCAAATCATCACGTCACCTGCGCGGCTGGCCGCCC
>JBGSXT010000439.1:0-4108 GCA_041751295.1 Mariniblastus sp. | reverse complement strand
CAGAACGACCCGGTATTTCCTGGTCCACGCATGCGTGCCAGGCGAGCCGTCAAGCTCTTGACTCGCATAGTTACTTTGGGCATGCACCGTCCCATGCCACAGATAGGTCGCATTTGCCAAAGGAGATGGCGTGGCCGCCTGTTGTGGCGGCACGGAATACACTTGATCACAGATCACTAACGTGGTCACCGCCGCGACGAACAATCGGAAAATGCATGCTGATAAAAATCGAGAACGGTTCATCT
This sequence comes from Mariniblastus sp., assembly GCA_041751295.1. Taxonomy (GTDB): domain Bacteria; phylum Planctomycetota; class Planctomycetia; order Pirellulales; family Pirellulaceae; genus Mariniblastus. Next base: position 3,863 of record JBGSXT010000439.1, on the reverse strand, counting down.
GAAACGACCATCCGATGAAAGTTTTTCCTGTCCGGATCATTCGCATCCAATACACCATTGCCTTGCCCGGTTGGACCATGGAATCACCTCAGTCTATAAGCACTTCCACCACTTCAAGGTACGATTAACGTAAAAAAAGACCGTTTTGCAGGCGCACGTCTTATGACAGGAATCTAACGCTGTGCCGCTGGAACTGCAACGGTTCAACCTGGCATTTATCCGGGTTCCCCGGATACAAACGGAAACTTGTAAACATGCTCTGTTCAATCGGACATTGCCGGATTTCCCGACGGACTATCGTTCATGATTTCGCTGCGACCCTTTTTTTTTACCAAACGAACGGGCGTGTCGTAATAGACCGCGCATTGGCCGTGGTCGGAACATTCGGCGGGGATGATCGCATTGGCGCAGCGTCCGGCGGATAGCCAGCCCCCTTTATCGATCGCAACAATATCCAATCGCTGGTTCCCGTCAAAGACAATTTGAACTTCCATGCTCCCTGATTGGGATTCCAAAACTGCGATGTCGCCAACGGTGAATCCGTTTGCTGCTGTGGGATGAATTTTCAAGCTGGCAGGACCCGTTTGATCCCTGCCGGCCCATTGGGATGCCTGAGCATCGTCGGTTGAGATGGCCATCAGTCGAAACGGATACTTGGCGCAAACTGGCGTTGCTGGATGCTCGTAATTCGTCATCAGGTTGACTCGACCGGATGCCGTTGGGAACTTTCGATCGGCAAACACAACGTTTGCAGCCTTCGGATTCCGTGTGATGCGGGCACCGATGTTTTTCAGATGGATTCCATTTTCCTCCAGCGGTCGAATCATGTCGCGCTGCCACGCACGGGCGTCCCGATCGAAGTGATCCGCCAGGCCGACCCGCAACGCCAACCGGCGGATTATTTCGTAATCGGTCAGTGCGTCATTGGGCGGCGGGACGACTGGTTCAAGCTTGTTCAAATAGTGATGACCGTATGCTCCGATCAAATCGTCATCCTCCAGCATGGTTGCCGCAGGCAGGATAACATCGGCGCAGGCTGCCGTGTCGGTCGTGAACATGTCGACCACGACCGTGAACCGGTCCTGCAAGGCTCGACGTACGGTTTCCGATTCGGGAACATTAGTGACCGGATTGGCGGCAGAGACAAACACCAATTTGATAGGAGGGTTGGATGCCGATTCAATTCCTGGTCCCAACAAAGGTTCAGGAATGGCTCGGGGCGCCGATTCCTTTTTTAAAAACGAAAGGTCGAAAGCTCCTCTGCGTGGAAAGTAGAACGAAACTCCGGCACCTGGAATTCCGATGTTGCCGCTGACGGCTCCCAGTGCATCGATCGCACGAATGATCGCCGCGCCATTGCGCCGCCGCTGCATTCCCCAGCCGACCAGAATCGTCGACGGCCCGTCGCTGTAGCACTCGGCCAATTCACACAGCGTGGACGTTTCGACTCCCGCCATACTTGACCACTGATCGATCGTGCGGCTATTAATCAAATCGCGATACTCTGGCAGGTTTTCACAATACGATTCGACCTCGCTGTCAAACCGGCCATTTTCCATCAACCAGCGGGCCATGCCCAATGCGAGTGCAGCATCGCCTGCCGGTTCGATCGAAACGTACTGATCGCACAACGAAGACGTTCGATGTTTGATTGGGTCAATCAGCACCAATCGGGCACCGTTGGCCTTGGCCTGTTTCAGGACAGGCAACAGATGGACATGGCTGACGAAAACATTCTTACCCCACAGGAAAATCTTCCGGGCGTTAAGCAGGTCAAAAAAATCGTTGCTGTCCTGTATGCCGAAATCGGTCTCTTGCGCCCATTCGGCAGCCCCTGCGCAAATATCTCCGGACTTGATGGTGACTGGACCAACCAACTGAAAGAAATAATCCGTGACATACTTCATCATTCCCATCGAACCGCCGCAACGATAGTTCATGATCGACGCTGGTCCGAATTCATCGCGATACTGCAGGAGTCGATCGGCAACCAGATCGAGTGCCCGATCCACCGGGACGGTTTCCCAGCGGGCGTTGGCTTGACCCTTGTTCCGGCGAATCATCGCCTGTGTGATGCGAGTCGGATCGTACTGCCGCTCCAAAAATCGACTGGTGCGTTTGCAGAGGAAGCCCTTCGTCACCGGATGTTCCGGGTCTCCCTGAAGTCGCACGACCTGTCCATCTTCCACGGTGGCAATGACCCCGCAGCCATCCGGACAATCGCGGTTGCAGGCCGTTTTTACTTTCGTTCGCATCGAAGGGTGCTCGAGTGACACGTCTGGTCCATTTCAATTCGATCAGATCAAAAACATTAAGCCTGCGGAAATTCCAGGAACACGCCATTTTTTTTGTATTGTCAGACCAGATGTGTCCAACCTCCAGCGAATCATGGTTTTATCAATTCGAATCCCGACCTTCGAAAGGCCAAACAATGATTCTACCATTACACAGGACACAACTCTCCAGTGCCAAACCACGCAGCGGTTTGCAGAATATTTCAGACCTGTTACCGCTGTTGCTGGCCCAATACGAATTGCAAGCTTGTGCTCAAAGCCAGATTGAACAGGATAACCGTTGCCGGGCTGCGATGAAACAGGCTTCCGAAACAAAGCAGTCAACGTTCGGTTGGTATCAATAGTCGGTCCAGGACGAATTCCGGTGTGACGATCGCAAAAGGTGGGGCGTCATCTGGAAACCGGCAACAGGCTACCTGGAATTCGCCCCTGGCAACCGGGCTGGCCAGTTCATCGGTAATGTAGAAACCATATGCGATCTGCTTGCCGTCGATATTCAACAATTCCATGCGAACTTCCAACTTGTCGTTGAAGCGGGCGGGCGCGATCACCTCGACCTGTGTATGCAGTCGCGGAAACCCCAGAGTCCCCCTCGCGTCAGTTAAAACTACGTTCAAGTCCCGACTGCGCAGAAACGAGTACTCCGTTTCTTCCATCATTCGAACGTAGCTGCCCAAATAGGCAAAGCCACTCATGTCCGTATCGGCGAACCGGATTCTGTGTTGCCTGACGTGAGCTGCGATCAAGTCTGGTTCCTGCTAAGAAAATACAATGTGTTTTGCCGAACAAACAAAACCGCCAACCGGGAACTGGCGGTTTCAATTTCAGACAGATTATCGCGGAAACTGATTTAGCCGGAAAGCAAGGCGATGAAGGGGTTGATATCCAGCAAATTGACGAATCCGTCCCGATTGATGTCGGCTTCATCCACAAACGGTCCGCCGGAAAGGGCTGCCACAAATTGGCTGACATCCAACAGATTGATCATACCGTCGTGATTGACATCGCCAACAACAACATCTGGGATCAGGTAACCGCGCGCTTCGCCGCCACTGTTTGTCTGTGTGTGCAGATGAACATACAACCGGCCTTCTAATAGTCGGCGCACATCACCGATTGACAATGTGACCTGTCCAACGAAACCGCCGCTGGAGGCCGACGGATCAAATCCTTCGAGCCCGATCAGCGCGCCGGCACTTTCCATAAAGTTATCCGGAGCGACTGCGCTGGTTGGTCCGTGGAGGTTCATTAGCTCCACGTCGCTGGACAAATCCACATATCCGTTGCCGGACCCCCACTCAATGTCCAATGATAACAATCCAGAAACCAGGTCAACCTGTATGCCGGCAGGACCGACGTCTCCTGTACCGCCGTCAATGACTTCGGCGGGTTCATTGGCGGCCAGAATTCCTGGACCTGCGGAACCCTGCAAGCTGAAATCGAGGTCCTGAGCACTGGCTGAAGATTGTGACGACAACAGGGCTGCGAACAAAAAACAGGCTGGCAATAAAATCTTCATTCTGTTCTCCCTCAAGAATAACTGTGACACGAAAGGACTGAAACGATTTT
>JBGSXT010000438.1:0-1752 GCA_041751295.1 Mariniblastus sp. | reverse complement strand
GCTCGGGCCGGTGCCGTAATCGGCGGTACAACAATTATAGTGGCTGAATTTGCAGGCGAAAGTCGCGCTGTAGCGGTGTTAGGCGAGCGCCGGGGGAAAACGTACCGTAGCACGAATTGCCAATTCGTCCCTGCCGGATGTAGGACGAATTGGCAATTCGTCCTACAGTCAAACTGAAACTGACCCCTGCCGCTCGCCTTATTCTGCCGTAATGTTGGGATAGTCTATAATCGCTATCTACCTGACGGTTTACCGGAAAGTTTCAATATGCCACCGGGCGATGAAAAAATGCAACCAGATGGCGGCCTGACCGCGAGCCGCAATGCCGATGAACAGAACCCTGCGCTCGAGGCCCTGCTGTTTGAAACCAGTCCGTATGGAAATCTCGACGCGATCGTCCAACATGACCATCGGGTCCTCTATTTTTACCTGAGTGGGGATGATGCGTTCGGAACACGGGCCTGTTGGGTGCGCAACCTGGTCGATGCCCCTTATGTCCTGGACAATGTCGATTTGGAACAGGGTGTTCCTCCTTTGATGCCACGGACTCATTGTCGATCGTCGGCAGGCCAGCCCCTGCCCATCGCTGAATCGCTGCAATTCGTCTGGCTGGAGGAGGGTAACGGCGTCACGCTGTTCGAGTATGACGAATTGATTGCCGTGATTCCGCCATGGAGCGGAAGCGACGGTTTTCACGGCTACTCGACGCAGTGTGTGATCGAAAGTCCACTCGCCTGGCCGCTGCCGAACCATCCCGATCTGTTCAAACGGATCGAAAACGCCCGGCAGTTCTGGCTGGCGTGTGCCAGCGAGTCGGCCCATCCGTACGCGATGCTGCAGCCACAGTTAATGACGATCTTTCGTGCAAGTTTTGGTGACGAAGAGGAGTACTATTCGCTGGACTCTGGCAACTTCCCCCCCTGTGGCGCCGCACTGTTTCGAACGGGTAATACGATCGTGTTGATCTCGGTGGGCATGTCCTTTCGACCTCAGCCGAACGTTGAGCTGTTTGTCGAGAATCCGAGTGAGTTGCGACGAATCGAACTGGGAATCCAAATCAACACCGACGCTCCCAAAGGCGAATTTCAAAATCTGCTCCACCAATTCAGTGGGCTCGTTGCCCACCCTTGGCAAGCGTTTACGTGGTTTGGGCCGGGACATTCCTGTCAAATGTCAGCGTTGGCCGGATTGGTTGACGAGCGATGCGATACCGCGTTATTGGTCGCGGATCGCCAACAGCATCCCGATTCCCCGATCCCGATGCCCGAGTTTCGTGGCGATCCAATCCAGCTTCTTTGGCTGGACCCGGTCTTCAACTGACCTGCTGGATGGTCCGAGCAGGGGTCTGATGAAAATACAAGCCCCCCCAATTCCAAGAGTCCGAAGGTTTTCATCAGACCAATCTGACCTCGTTGCATTTGGCTGTGACTCCACATTCCGGGATCGCGGATTCAAACGTTTTCTGCCAACCCAAAAATTTTGAAAAAAACACTTGACATCCATTATATCGGTTGGCTATACATATGGAAGCGATAGTTATGGACGGGAACTTCAATGAGTGAAAAATTCCAAAGCGATCTACTGCGAGGCAGCCTCGAACTGATGGTGCTTTCGGTTTCAGCCAATGAGCCGGTGTACGGGTATCTGATCCAGAAACGATTGAACCTGGCGTCGGATGGTAAAGTGAAATTGCCAGCCGGGACTCTGTATCCGCTGCTGCATCGGCTGGAGTCGGAGAAGCTGATCAAAAGC
>JBGSXT010000437.1:0-5002 GCA_041751295.1 Mariniblastus sp. | reverse complement strand
TGCAAGGCTGGCTGCGGGTAATACTTTCATTTCAATGGTTCTCTGAATTGTGCGCAATCGAAGCGCGGGAGAGATGTAATGCAAAACTTCAACTCAAGCTTTGTCAAAAACGCCGTAAGTCGTTTTGGTAATGAAGCCAGTCAGGTGTTGCGCGCATTTTCCGATCCCGCGACAGGTTTACTGCGCCTCATGCAATCCGTCGCCAGAGCGATTCGGTCAGTCTGGTTGCCGACCAGTTATCGGCAATTAAAACCGATTCGCCTGACCGGAATGACCGCCGACAAGGGCAATTGCACTCCTTTCGACAGATTTCGGTCGTTGGAGATGCGACAGACGATTGGACGTGGACACGGCATAGCCCGTGCGAACGTTCACATGGATCGAAACGTTTCGTAGGAATTTTTCTGCGAAACAATTAATCCATCGTAAGTCTGACGATTAAATCGCTTTGCGGTCAGTGCCATTTCCGTAGTGTTTTGCATTGAATTTTTGTTTCGCCAGCTGATCCTTTTGCGATTCACCCCTGGCGGAATATTCAGGAAGAAAACCATGAACGCTGTAAATCTACAATCGATGGAAATCGGTCAGACCGCTGAACTTGTGCGTCAAGCCCAGACTGGTGATCGGATTGCGTTCGGACAACTGTTCGAACGATTCCAGCCGACCGTCTTTGCCATCGCGCTGCGCCGATTGGGTAACTTCAACGACGCACAGGAACTGGTTCAGGATGTATTCATTCAGGCGATGACCAAACTGGATCAGCTGCGAACTCCCGAATGTTTCATCGGCTGGCTCCGACAGATCACGGTTCGAATGTCGATCAATCGGCGCGTTCGTCGGGGACCAATGATTTCAGTCGAACCGGAAATTCTGGAAGCAACTCTAACGGTAACGGCTGATCCTTGCGACATTGTTCTGGCTGGTGAACGCCGTGATCAGGTCCGTCGTGGAGTTGCCCGACTTCGTGCCATGGATCGGGAAACGCTGGATGCGTTCTACGTGCAGGGGCAATCGCTGATCGAAATGAGCGATCAATTCGATGCCCCGATTGGAACGATCAAGCGTCGATTGCATACGGCTCGAAAGCGGTTGGCGCAGGAAGTTGAAGAGCTGGCAACAATCTGACAACCGATTCAAGCCGGAACGACAATTCTCTTATGCTTTCGAATCAATCGTCCTGCCCTCAAACCAACATCAATCCCACCACCAATGGCCCCGCGTGTCGGTCGGTAAATTTTCGGATCGAATCTTTGTCAAATCAGTTTCCGCCGACAGGGTGCCCGACTTGTTGCGGATAACCAGCATCGAGTCGAACGTAATCCCTCCGCTGACCCCGACCAACATGTGGTGGACCGTTGACGACTCTTTGCGCTGGGAAATTACCCGATGGTTCAAAACGGAATCGACCTGATGCGGAACAGCCGCCGTTACGGGTTGGAAAACGTAATCGGCGTATTCCGAATCGTTGCCGAAAAACGTCAAGTTCCAGTCGGCTTTGGCGTCCAACTGATTCGTGCGAATCAGGGCCGAAATAATGGCGAGATCAAACAGGTTTTTCAGCCGTCGATAGACAGGGTACTCGTCGGCAATTTTGTCGAAGTGGCGGGTAAAATCCCGGGCAAAGCCGGAGGTTGGACCATCCGACTGGCCGGTGTGAATTCGATCCCCCTGTTCATCGATAAATTCGTTTTCACTCAGGACTTTGACTCCAGTTCCCATGAAGCTGAAAATCTGATGGTTCTCGTCCGCCAGGACTTCGTCATAATTCATGGTGAACCACCAACGGACCACATCCATCGGTTCAAGTTCTCCGTTGGGACCAACGGTCAGTCTCGACAGATAGCTGGGAATTTCAGGAATGGAAGGTTCCAGTCCCATTGCCACCAATTTCATTCGGTAGTCGGCTTCGACCAGCACCCGTCCGGCATGAGTTGCTGGATCGATGCCAAAGACTTCAATGTCCTGTTGACCGAGCGTCTCACGCAATTGATCGCGCCACGCTTTTCCTTTCAAATTGGACGTCGAGATGAATTCCTGGGTCTCTACCAGGTTCTTTTTGCGAGGGATAATCGAGCAGCCGAACTTGCCGTGATTTCCCAGTGGCGCAGCTTGGGCGTTTCGCAGGCAGACGACCAGATCGTCGAGTTGCAAGACTGGTTTTCCAGTTTCGATGTTGACCGCGTGCCCGTCCGATTCAAATCGCCATGGACCTGCCGGCCCAGCAATGATGATGTCCTTCGATTCGGGCTGCAGCATTAAATACCGGATTTCATACATACCAGCCAGATTCTGCATGACATCATTGATCGACAGTCCGCGGGCCGCCATCAACTGCGCCTGTTTCTCCAGGCGGAGCAAAGAAATTTTACGCATCGTCGACGGTTGCCCGGCAATTGTATTGCCATTATTGTTCAGCGTCTCACGCGCAAGCTTCCGAAGATTTCTACGGGAATCAATCTTGATTTTCTGCAATGTGCCAGAGCTGTCGACATAGACGCCGGCCGGGTAAGCCTGGATGGTTCCGTCGCCGTTGGTGTCGTCCCACGAATCCGGGTCGACTGTGGACCTGATCAACTGGATCAGCGGCAGAAAATCAGCTTCGGTAACCCCGCCAGAAAAACCGCCGCCATTACTATTCCCATCGGGATTATCGCCGATGGATCCGCCTGAGAATCGGTCACCTCCCGCGCCGGGATAACCTGCGCCTCCGTGCTGAAACATGGCCTTGAATCGAACCTGGTCGCTTGATATCCGTTCAATGGAAGTTGCAGCTGCCGTCACTGCTCCAGATCGCTTTTGAGCGGCAGCGATCAACCGGTACTGTTCATCGGCCAGCCGTTGCGGCAATCCATCGGCGATTTCAAGCGCCCTGGAAAATTCGCCGAACCGCAAGTGCGAAGCGATTGCGTCACTGGCAGGAGTCGATAAATCCTGAGGTTGTACGAAGTCAGCTCCGTGGAGATCGCAGTCTGCAAGAATTGAGGCCGCAGTAACGAACAGCGCAACAACACGCGCCAATCTATGAACCCACATTGTCTGTTCCCTTCATTGACGCCCCGCCAAGCTTCATGATCGCACATTCATCGATACCAAGTCAAGTGTTTACTCATTTTCTTGGAGCGCATTGGGAAAGTTTGCAGCGTTTCAACGGATTCCAATGTGTCAGACCCCTTTTACGATCCGAAAAGTCTTTTGCAACACCAGCAAAATGACGGCGCAAAAATACGTCAGATTCCGGCTCGTGAGCTGAAGCTTGATCACATCGTAAAACAAAAAAACCCCGCGAAGTCAATCGCGAGGTTCTTCGAATCTTCAAACACATCCTATGTGATCGCAGAGTTCAAGCCTGGAAACAGGCTCGATCCGGAATCCAATACCGATTCCGCCGCGTATCGTGATCTGAATCGTCGGCCGATTAACGGCCATTACCGCAAAAACATTCGCTTAGCGAGTGCCGCTTCCATCGCCGATCGGACTTCCCTGAATCTGGCCTTCGATAACGGCACCACCAGTCGCAGGTTCGGTTGCCGGAGGAACAGGCGCAACGGCCCCATTCACTGGTGCCGATGTTTCGCCGTTCGAAATACTTCCGTCGCATGAGCTGGACGCACATCCACCGGAATACAGGCCCATCTCACCTGATGAGCAGCAGGCTGTGTCGCAGATAAAACCTCCATCGCAGGCTTTGCGACCGGCTCGATGCAGACATCGGCTGAAGCAGCAGCCACGACCCACGTTACCACAGTCATTCGATTGACCGCCGTGAAACAGGCCACAGCCCTTGCTTCCTTTGCGTTTCAAACAGCCTTTCAAACATCCTTTTCCACAGCCGCTCGAGCAGCCGCAACCGGAATCGATGGATACATAGGCATCGCTAGTGCAGCCACAGGACGCGTCCGTGCAACCTTGGTAGCAGCTTCCTGCACCGCCATGATGATTGAACAACCGGCATTTGCAACTTCGGCCGCCACAAGATGATTTTTTCTTAAAGCAGCTGAACAGTTTGCATCCGCATCGTTCACTTGCTTCCAGACAACCGCAATCGGCATCGCAGCCACCGCCACATCCATTTCCAGCATCAGCGGCACATGCATCGTATCCAAAAGTGCAGCCTTCCGCAGCGTTCGCGGAACCACACTGTCGGGATCGACCCTTAAACAGTCCACAACCCTTGCCACAGCCGTGTCCGCATCCTCGGCTGCGACAGCCACCGAATAGTCCACAACCGTGACCAGCTCCACCCCCTTCAAAACCGCATTCCTCGCTGCAGTATCCGGTCCACAGTGCAGCGGCCTGATTCGTCGTAATTCCGCGTCCGCAATTCGGCGGACAGAATAGATGGTGGCGTTTGCGTGCGCTCGTGCCCTGATCGCAACTGCCACAATTACCCTGATCGTAAACCTGCCCTTCATAAACCTGTCCCGATACCGACTCGCCTGCGAATGGTAAGACCAAAGACAGGATGGCGGTGATGAGTGTTTTCCTTAACATGGAAATGGATTCTCCTGCGTCAATAATTTAAGCGTTTGAAATTCGAAGTGCGAACTCCCACCGACTTCCGGCGATCGTTCTTTCATCTGTCAAATCGTCGTAAACGAAGCAGATGGTCAAGTTTTAGATGGAATGCGCTGTTTTTTTTGTCCGTTGCCGGCCCGTCGTACCGAAAGTAATGCACCCGCCGGGCGGGCAAAGATGCCGGTTCAGGTATGCTGCAAACGTGGTAAGGCAAGTTAGGGTTACAGCAGTTACCAGCGAAAAGAGTTCCGCATTATCGAAACAGTTTGACGGTGAAGCGTTTACGACCGTCATGCACGTTCAAGTTCAGGTAATCCGGCAACGGGAACAAATGCTGGACGTCGCACGATTGCTACAGACCATACACCGGATGAAGTGAAAACACGGATTTCCCGGTTCTATCTGAACATTTTAACGCGCACTATCTGTGCGCCCGTTGCCAATGCAGCGGTTCCTTTTTATCGTTGCAATGTTGATACTTGTCTGT
>JBGSXT010000436.1:0-3891 GCA_041751295.1 Mariniblastus sp. | reverse complement strand
GCATTCGGTTGGCAAGCGAGAATTGACCTGTAGGACGAATTGCTAATTCGTCCTACGCAACGCAGGGACGAATTAGCAATTCGTCCTACAGTTATACTGACCTTTCCCGGTTACCTTATGGATTGGCAGCGGAGATTATTTCTGTCGCGACGCCGTCGTACAGCATGATTCCCCGGGAAGTCAGCTTGCAGCATTCCCCATCGGTTTCAATCAGCGATTCGCGGAACAACAAGTCGGCCGACCCACCCATGAGTACGAGGGGATCAATCTGGGTTGCGGCCCGAAACTCGCGAATCGATACTCCTTCGATTTGGCGTAACCCGAAAACCAGTCGATCGATAGCGATTTCGCATGGGCTCAGGATCTGTCGATCCGTGACGGGCGATTGCCCGGACTCAACCAGCTTGAGCCAGGTGGTGACGCTGCGGTGATTGGTCTCGCGAACGCCATCCACATAGCGGGCGGCTCCTGGGCCAAAAGCCAAATAGTCGTTTCCATTCCAATAGGACTGATTGTGTCGGCAGCGGGCTTGCGGTTTGGCGAAACTTGAAATCTCGTAGTGTTGCAGGCCGTGGGAATGGGCCTCGTTGATGGCGATTTCGAACATCTCGGCGCGGAGGTCCTCATCAGGCACGTCCAAACTGCCCCGCTGTCGGCGATTCCAGAATTGGGTTCCCTTTTCAATAGTCAACTCGTAAGTTGAAAGATGGCTCGGACTTAGTCCCAATGCCGTCTGGAGGTCTCGTCGCCAGAGATCGACACTCTCTCCGGGTGCAGCGAATATCAGGTCCAGCGAAATGTTGTCGGTGATATGCCGAGCACAGTCGACGGCTGCCGAAATGTCGGCCGGCACATGATCACGTTCCAGCACGTGCAATTTATCAGGATTGAAAGATTGAACCCCGAAACTGATCCGGTTCACACCGCACTCGCGCAGCGCATTAGCCCGTTCGTCATTCATATCATTGGGATTGCATTCCATGGAAACTTCCATATCGCTGCCACGGACAAAGCCCCCGTCCAAAATGTCAAACAGCCGTCGAATCTGGCTGGAGGACAAATGGCTGGGTGTGCCGCCCCCCAGGAACAGCGTTGAAATGACCGGCCGGTGAGAAAGCCAGCCGATCTCGATTGCCATTGCCGCCAAATACCGCTCGATCAAATGATCCCGACCGGCAACCAGTGTGAAATTGCAATAACCACAGCGATGCCGGCAGAATGGAACGTGGATGTAAAGCGACCGCTTTTTGTCGGGGGTCGGGTTGAACGTGGGCGAATCCATCACAGGCTCAAAGCCACAAATAAAGTCGCCCGCCCATCATGTCGGGAATCTGTTTCTCGACGAATCGGCGGATTTGCTGGTCGCTGTAGCGCGTACTGAAATGCGACGCGATGACCAAGTCGTTTTTGAACCGGTCCAGCCGCTCACAAAAAACGTCCAGATGAATGTGGCCAAGTTTATGGATGATATTCCGGTGGTGATCCGGTGCCACAAACGTCAATTCAGTGATCAATATCTGGCATTCATAAAACAGCGGATTGTTGTCCAATCCAGCCGGATTCGTGTCGCCGGTAAATCCGATTTGGGGCACGCGGATTTCGTTAGTGATTTCCGTGCCCGCCAGTTTTAAGTCGCGAATCTGTTCGCCGGTCAACTCGGCAAATTCCGGCTTCAACTTGTTTCGTCGATGGAAGATGACGTAGCCCAGACTGTCAATGCGATGCTTTGTTTCCAACGCCAGCACGACCAACTCGCGGGACAATTCAAATTCCTGGCCAGCTTTCAGGCCGATCAATTCGCAGGGCAAACGCCCTCGGTCTAGCCGTTCGAATGACGTCAACATTTGACGGACCGGCTCGACTGCCCGCGCGGGCAACAAGATTTGCGGCGGTTCCATTTTCATCAATCGGCGGCGGGCGACATGCAGCGGTAGCGCGGCGATATGATCGAGATGGCAATGGCTGATCAGCCAGGTTGGCGTCCCCATGAAATCCCACGGATGCGCTCCCAAATCAAATCCGAGCTTCAGTTCCGGAATCCGCCAATAGGTTTGAACCGCCGCGCGCGAATACCCTTCGATGGTCAATCCACCATGTTTTAACGTTCGGACTGGCGCGTTCTCAAGCATCGCAGTGGATCAGGTATTTATTCATCAGAAGTGACTATCGAACTCGTTCGATCAGTCCGATCAAAGCGTTGACGGCAACTTCAACGAATTCCGTGTCTTCCGCAGCCAAATTCAAAGATCGGATCTCGATCGATGGGGGCAACCCATTTCGAATGGCATCAAAACACGCCCTGTCACTTTCTGGATCGTACAGAGGCCCGCCGGAAATGCTATATCGACTGACTCCTTTTTCCGGAATCAGGAAGACACAGTTCCCGGTCGTGCCTGCCAGTCGCTCCACGATCGTGTTTCCCACTGCCTGAATTTCTGTAACTGTCAGACGCGGGACGAAAATGTATGGATTGTGAAACACGTATTTGTGATTCTGATATTTTTCCGGGACGAACTCCTCGTCGACCCAGATTCCAATATGTTCGGCACCGCCCGGGCAAATGACCTGGGGAATTCCCAGTTGGCCCGCGACCGTCAGCCGGGTATTGTTGGCAGCGCGAAACCCACCATGAACTTCGTCGGCAATTTCGCCGAGCGCATAATCGAACACAGCCGTGATCAGTCCTTCCCGCATCATCTGTTCCATTGCCCGACCGCCTGTGCCGACAGCATGGAAAGTAATGACTTCGTATCCGGCTGCTTCAAACAGTTCGATCGCGTGGTTGGCTCCCTCCGTCAGCACACCCAAATTGGTCATTCCAATCAGACCTTTGCTGTTCGTATCTTTGGCGATGGTTCGCTCCGATTGCGCCATCCCAAATGCCGCTCCGGCCAGATTGGAAAGTATCCTTCGACTGAATGGATTCAATCCCAAAATGTCGGCGACGGCCGGCATCATGGAGATGTCTTTGATGTCCATAAACGCCGACGTATCGCCGGAAGCGACCGTCGAGAGCAACAGCTTTGGGAATCCGTACGGCAGCTGCTGAAAGATTTGAGCGCAGTTGGACGTGCCTTGCGAGCCTCCCATTCCAACCACCGCCTGAATTTCGCCAGCCGCGATTTTTTCCAGCAGCATCTTGGCCGCACCGCGAATCATGATCGGTGAAGCGTCCTGTCGTGTCGGATTCTCCATGACGTCATTAAAATCGACGCCGCCAAGCAACGCGACCTGTTGCCGCGTGCAATCCACGACCGTTTTCGGCTCTCCAACCACTCCCATATCGATCAGGTACGTGTCCGCACCGAACCCGTGCAACTCCGTACGGACAAAGTTGGCTTCGATACCCTTCGTATCCATCGTGGCAACAACGGCAACGGTTTTGGTCATTTTTCCACACCGGCTGGTTTGTCGACAATCAGTCCCAATTCTTTTACATGTGATGAATCGACGCTGCTCGGAGCCTGCGTCATCAGATCCGACGCCCGTTGCGTCTTCGGAAATGTGATGCAATCGCGGATATTATCCAGTCCTGCAAACAACATCACGAGGCGGTCGATCCCCAATGCGATACCGCCATGCGGCGGTGCACCATAGGTCAATGCGTCCAACAGAAACCCGAAACGATGTCGAGCCGATTCCTCGTCCATTCCCAGCAGGCCAAACCCCATACTTTGCACCTGACTGTCGTGAATCCGAATCGTCCCGCCACCCGCTTCGCAACCGTTGATGATCAAGTCATAGGCTTTCGCCCGCGCGGATTGCGGATTCTCTGATAGCGTTTCGAGATCTTCGTCACGAGGCGCGGTAAACGGATGGTGCATCGCAACCCAACGTTTCCCTTCGTCGTCGTAATCGAACATCGGAAACTCGACGACCCAAGAGAAATTC
>JBGSXT010000435.1:0-1980 GCA_041751295.1 Mariniblastus sp. | reverse complement strand
AATCGCTACCACCGCCGATTTTCACTTGAAGGTGCTCGAACATCAGGACTTCGCGAACGCCGCTGTCGATACAAAGTGGGTCGAACGGAATTTCTGAACCGCAGGGCTGCAATTCAATCCGCCTGAAGCGCGGCAGATGTGAATTTACCCTTTCAGTCAAATCAGAAAGCTCGTGGCGTTGCACATTATTGAGAGTTCACCAACCATGCCTGAATAGCTTTAACAAAATAGCCCTGGGCAGAGCGAAGCAAGTGCAGCGGTTGGGCGTCGCCCTGGGAAAATGCTGACCCTTCGTGCCGCCAGGGGCGGATACTATTCCCGGTGGCCAACACAGCAGTCCAGGTAAATTTTCACTAGCCGCTGGCCTTATGTATTCGATTCGGCCCCAAGTCGCGATTAATGGCTGATCGCCTGGCGAGCGAAAAATGACTGCCTGAAGTTCTGTGTCCCCCCGCACCTTTTGACATGGATCAAACGACAAGCCGCGCCTAAACTTCAGCAACAGAAATCGTGCATTGCGGGAATTAATTAACTCGGCACCGTTTTTCAGCTC
Organism: Mariniblastus sp.; assembly: GCA_041751295.1. Classification (GTDB taxonomy): domain Bacteria; phylum Planctomycetota; class Planctomycetia; order Pirellulales; family Pirellulaceae; genus Mariniblastus. The sequence goes on along the minus strand of JBGSXT010000435.1, from coordinate 1,427 downwards.
AGGAGATTTCAGATTGTCCAATTCGTTGTCACCGCCTCCGAGGCCAGATCATATTTTCGATCGAGTCGCGATCTTGTTTGGCGGTGGACCGGCTCCGGCGGCCAATGCCGTAATCTCTGCCGCCGCCGCGTCGTTTTTGCGCGCCGGCGTGCAGGTCGTCGGGATCAAATATGGCTATTCGTCGCTGGTCGAGTATTCGGCTGAACGTCCGATGATTGAAGGCCGGGACTACATGCATTTGACGCATCGCGTTCTGGCCCGTTCCAGAAATACACAGGGCATCATCATCGGAACCGCCCGTACGAATCCCGGCAAACACATCAATTCGCCTGCCGATTTTCAATGCCCGGAGAAAACGGCGCCGTTGGCACGGGTGCATGAGGCCCTGAAAAGCATCAATGTCGACGCGCTGATTTCGATCGGTGGTGACGACACGCTGAAAACAGCCAACAAGTTCAAGCGCTATCAGACACAACTGGCCGACAAGACGATTCCGATCGTGCATTTGCCGAAAACGATCGACAACGACTATCACGGGATTGATTTTACGTTCGGATTCTTTACGGCGGTTGAGTTTCTTGCCTCCGAGGTCAGAAACCTGATTTATGATGCCGAAGTTACGAAGTCCTATTTCATCTGTGAAACGATGGGGCGCAGTGCCGGCTGGCTGTCCTACGGTGTCGCCATCGCCGGCGAGGCCAGTCTGGTGATCAGTGTGGAAGACATCATGGCCGACTATTTGATCGACGAAACCCGCCAGGACGAAGCCGGCAACGATATCGTTCGCCAGATCATGAATATCGATCGAGTCGTCAAACGAATCGTGAAAACGATGATCGCCCGGGAAAATGAGGGGAAGGAATTCGGTGTCATCGTGTTGGCCGAAGGGCTGGCCGAATATATGCCGTTCGAATTCATCAAAGGACTGCCCCGCGATGAACACGGGCACCTGTCAATTTCCGCAATCAATCTATTCGAAATTTTTTCCCGGCTGGTCTCCGAACAATACACACGCACGACGGGCAAGACGAGAAAGGTGAAGGGTTTGCAAATGGGATACGAAGCCCGCTGTGCCAAACCCCACGCCTTCGACGTCATGCTCGGCAGCCAGTTGGGCGTTGGCGCGTTTCGCGCGTTGGCCGAAAAAAAACTGAATGGAGTGATCGTCAGCTGTTCCGGTCAGCTCGATCTGCATTACGAACCATTTGAAAAACTGATTGATCCGGATACGCTGGTTACCCGCGTTCGCTACATTGAACCCACCAGTGACTTTCATCGGCTCGCCCGATTTCTTGAAACGCACGTCAACGACTGATGGCGTCCAATGGAATGCCGGATTTCTTTGGCGCTTTGGTAAATTGTGAATTCCGTCCATGGAAATACCGCGTTCCTAACTTAATGCCACCGCCCGTCACGATAAGGCCGCC
>JBGSXT010000434.1:0-2281 GCA_041751295.1 Mariniblastus sp. | reverse complement strand
CAACAGCCCGCAAAGTAAAGAGTACGTCCCTTCTGCCGGAAGGGACTTGCACACACCGGACTTAAGTGAAAAAACGTTGAGAAAACCTTGCTGCAACGATTAGCCTTGTCCCGCTCGGCAAGCGGGACGTACAACTGAAAGAATCAGACATGTGTTTTGAACAACTGCCGATCGAATTTGATGCGGCTGGCAACGCAACGCTCAAGGACGGTGTGCGCGATCCGTACGGCTACAAAGTTACGGAAATCGGCGACGAACAGGACCGGCTGAAAAAACTGCTCACTCAAAACGGCTACATTAAATCGGTCGATTACGATCCGGTGACGCGTGTGGCAGGAGCTTTGGCGTTTCATAGTGTCGTCGATCTGGAAAACCGCAAGGTCCTTTCGGCAAATTCGATGGCGACCCTGTTCCGCGGTTACGAAGTGATTCTCAAAGGCCGCGATCCCCTGGATGCGATCTTTGTCAGCAGCCGGGCCTGTGGCGTTTGCGGCGGAGTGCATGCGACCGTCGCTGCCGAGGCCATGGAAATGGCTTTCGATATCCAGCCGCCGCCGTTGGGGATCGTCGTTCGCAACATGTTACTGGCTCTGGAATACCTGTACGATCATCCGCTGCATCTGTTTTTGTTGGCCGGTCCGGACTATTCGCAGATGATTGTCCAGGCGACCAACCCGCGACTGTACGAAAAAGCCAAACAAACCGAAGCAAGGAATCGTGACGCACACGGATTCAAACGCATCGCCGACATCATGGTCGCGATGAATCCGCTCAAAGGTACGCTGTACCTCGAAGCCCTCCACATGACCCGCGTCGCCCGCGAAGCCTATTGTTTGCTGGGTGCCAAATATCCGCATCCCGAGACGATCGTGCCGGGTGGCATCAGCGCGACAATAACGTTGCAGACTTTTAACGAAGTTTACACGCGGCTGCAGCAATTCTTTGACTATTCCAGAAAAGCCTGCGGCATCTGGGACGACCTGACCGAATTCTTTTACGATTACGATCCGGCCTATCGCCAGGTTGGTTCGCGCGACAAGAACATGGTCGATACGGGAGTCTGGGACGAACCTGACACCTACAACACGAATTACGACGACGCCAGTAACTGGGGCGAACGGCGATGGTCCACGCCTGGTGCGGTCATCGACGGGAAACTCGTGACCACGCGACTCCACGACATCAACATTGGCCTCGAAGAATTCATCGAGCACTCCTTTTACGAGCAATGGGAAGGGATACCGTTCCCTAAAGATCCCAGTGGCAATCCGCTGAGTCCTTATCATCCCTGGAACAAGGAAACGATTCCCAAACCCGGAAAACAGAACTGGAAAGACCGTTACAGTTGGTCGACATCTCCTCGCTGGGATCGGCGATCGTTCGAAGCGGGCGCGTACGTTCGTGTCTGGATCACGGCGGCGGCAAAAAAGCTGCCTTTCACCCGTTTTCTGGAATCGACCGGGCACAGCCTGCGGATTCTTGTTCCCGAAGGCAAGCAACCGGAAAAACTGTTGGAATGGAAAATTCCCAAAGACTGGAATGCCTTCGAGCGCAATCGGGCAAGGGCCTATGCGATCCCTTATAGCGCAATGGTGGCTATGGACAACTGGATGATGGGTCTGGATTTGCTCAAGCAAAACAAGACCGCTGTCAGCACGCCGTTCGATCTGAAGAAAAAAGGGATCCAGATTGGAGTTGGCTTCTGGGGTGCCGGTCGCGGGTTCCTGACTCATCACATGGTTTGCGAAAACGGCGCGATCAAGAATTATCAAATCGTGACCCCGTCGACAATCAATGCTTCACCGCGTGATCCGATGGGACAGCCCGGGCCTTATGAAGAAGCGGTGGCCAACACGCCAATCTTGGAAGAATTTGATTCTCCGGCGAACTTCAAAGGCATCGACATTCTGAGGACGATTCGCAGTTTCGATCCGTGTATGCCTTGCACGACACACACCATGATCAAGGACCACGATCATGTGATCACCCGCGAAGTCAACACCTGCGGCTGCGGCGTTTCCTGAATAAATTGTTGAAAATCAGCTCGCAACGATGACCGAAAGGCAAACAGTTCTTGACCGCACACTGATCGCTGGTGTCGGGCATAGATTCTGGCATGATTTGTCAGCTGGTCCGGAGTGGTCGGATCGGCTTGAAACGATGCAATGGCCGGCGAATGTCGATGTGCGCGATTTCAGTTTCGGTGCGGTGGCCATGATGCAGAATCTGCAGGATGTTTCCTACGACAAGATTGTTTTCCTGACGGCTGAAACACGCGGTC
>JBGSXT010000433.1:0-3055 GCA_041751295.1 Mariniblastus sp. | reverse complement strand
AACAACCCAAATGTTGAAAGCCCTGCATCGCAACGTGCAGCATCTCGAAGGGTTGGTCGGCAAGGTGCTCGAGGAAAACGCGAATCTCCAAACCGAAGTCGGCATCAAGCTGCAGCGGCGCGAATTTGATTTGTGGCCGCTCGTCGAGTCGCTCATTCACGACCTCCACCCCGTGGCAGGGACCGCCAGCACTCAGTTGATCAATCAGGTGCCCGACGACTTGGTCGTCTATGCCGACGCCAGTTTGTTGAGGCGGATCTTTCAGAACTTGATCGCTAACGCCATCAAGTACACGCCGCGCGGAGAGGTGATCATTGGGGCTCGGGAGCTTGACGCGGAAGGTACCGTCGAGTGCCGGGTCGGCGACAACGGTGCGGGAATCCCCGAAGAGTTTCTTGAAAAAGTCTTCGACAAGGGAGAATCCAACCCGGAGAACGAAGATGGAATGGGCTTGGGTCTCGCCATTGTCAAAACGTTTATCGAAGCTCATGACGGGATGGTGACCGTCGAAAGCAAAGAAGGGATCGGCTCGACGTTCCGGTTTTCACTGCCCATCAAAACAAATGTCAGCGGTGTCACAAAATGAACGCCAGCGGCCTCACAAAGATTGACGTCAGCGATCCCCGCATGGCTCAAGCGCTGCGCCGCTTTGCCCAAGGTTTCTAAAACCAGAAACTTTTGGACTTACTCAGCACGGGAGCCCCTCATGAATCCTGAGTAGCGTTCAAGTGGCGCCGAGCAACCTGCCAGTATCCTGGTCGTGGACGATACTGTCGCCAATCTCCAGGTGCTGGCCGGGATGTTTGCTTCAAGCCGGGACGTTCCATACTCAAACATGGCGACGCAGAAAGTTGTAGGCACGCCATTTGCATCGCAAGTTGGAAATACAACGAAAACACAAGGGACTGCCCGTGTCACGGTTCGCAGCTTGATTGGCAGGGCTACCTCGTCGTCGGCCAATCCAACCCCTCCGTATTCGTTCATGCGGTCTGAAACTGGTCGATTGCAACAGGAACTTCGAAATGGCAACATTATCACATTGGAAGCAGGTCCGTTTACCCCGATTCGCGCCTCTCGGCGAACCACTACAAGTCGATGTGCTGGTCATTGGTGGCGGGATGACGGGCATTACCGCCGCTTATTTGTTGAAGAAATCCGGAAAAAAGGTTGCACTGATCGAACGCGATCAGTGCGCCCAAGCCAACACGGGAAACACGACGGCCCACCTGACCTGCGTGACCGACCTCCGTTTACAACAACTTGTAAAGTTGTTTGGTGAGGATCATAGCCGGGCGATTTGGGACGCCGGGCTCGCCGCGATCAGTCAGATTCAGGAAATCGTGGAAGCCGAGAAAATTTCCTGCGAGTTCATGCGCATTCCGGGATACTTCCACGCGGCATTGGCCAGCGACGAGGACGAAACGGATGATCTGAGAGACGATGTGGCGATCGCAGCAGAGCTGGGCATTGATGCTGAATACTTGACCAGCGTACCCATATTTAAACGTCCCGGCATCTGTTTTCCCAATCAGGCAAAATTTCACCCGCTCATGTATCTTGCCGAATTGATCACACGGATTCCAGGCGGGGGGTGTCAAGTTTTTGAACAAACGGAAGCGGTCGAATTCGAGGGTGGCAGCGATGGGAATCCCGTGCAAGTCACTGCCAATGGGCATCCGATCACCTGCGACGCGGTTTTCATTGCGACGGATGTACCACTGACGGGAATGAGTAACGCGGCCAGCGCCGCACTGCTGCAGACCAAACTGACTCCCTATACCAGTTATGTGATCGGAGCGAAGTTGCCCGGGAATGTTGCACCTGAAGCTTCGTTTTGGGATACCAGCGAGCCGTACTACTACTTGCGGGTCGATCGACGTGATCGAGATCAATATGTCATCTTTGGTGGACTCGATCACAAAACCGGGCAGGAGTCAAATACCGGCAGATTTTTTGATGAACTTGAAGCGACTTTACGCCGATTTCTTCCGGAATTGACGGTGGACCACCGCTGGACCGGGCAAGTCACGGAAAGTCACGACGGACTTCCGCTCATCGGCGGGACTGCCGAGCGGCAGTTCATAGCCACTGGCTTTTCGGGAAACGGAATCACCTTTGGAACGCTGGCCGCAATGATGGTTTGTGATTCAATCCAGGACATAAAAAATCCGTGGCGTGAGCTGTTTGACCCAAATCGGACGCAAATACGCGGCGGGATATATAACTACATTACGGAAAACCTTGAATACCCGTACTACATGATCAAGGACCGTCTGCTCGCAAGCGAAGGAACAACACTGCAGGATCTAAAACGCAACGAAGGCAAAATCCTGAAACTTGACGGGAAAAAAATTGCAGCCTATCGCGACGCGGATGGCCAAGTAACCCAATTATCGGCTGTCTGTTCGCACCTCGGGTGCATCGTCCACTGGAACGAAGCAGAAACGACTTGGGATTGCCCATGCCATGGTTCCCGCTTCGATACAAAGGGCAAGGTACTCGCCGGGCCTGCCGAGACGCCTCTAAAACGCAACACTGATAAGGTTTTTACTTAGGGCCTATACCCACCGGAAATACAAGCACGCCGCGCAAGCAAGTGGCCGGTTCTGTGATAGGCTCTTAGCCGCAAATCGGCTTTTTATTTCCAGTCTTAAACACTCAGAAGCAATTGGGGACGTCACTATGGATGAAGTATGGAACAAAGTGGCAGCGGACTTCTCGGACCTGCCCGACCTGGCCGAAGTGATTCGCATGTCGATTCGGCTATTGCTTGCGGCCGCACTGGGAGGATTACTGGGATATGACAGAGCGCGGGCAGGAAAGTCGGCAGGCTTGCGCACACACATGCTCGTGGCTCTTGGCGCTGCTCTGTTCGTGTTAATTCCGCAGCTGGCCGGGTTGCCGGACGCCGACATCAGTCGGGTCGTTCAAGGAGTGGTCGCCGGCGTCGGATTCCTGGGAGCCGGAGCTATTGTCAAAGGGACTCGCGAAGGAGATGTCGAGGGTTTGACGACAGCCGCAGGCATATGGCTTACCGCTGCAATCGGCGTCGCTG
>JBGSXT010000432.1:0-2993 GCA_041751295.1 Mariniblastus sp. | reverse complement strand
GTCGACCACAACGCCTCCTAATTCTGTCCCGTGCTGCAGGATCAGTGAATACTTGTCTGGCACCGAGTCCGTATCCCCGACTTCCCAATTGACGAACAGAGTCACATAGCCTGACTTTGAAACCCAAATACGGGCAGACAGCAACGGATCTGGAAACTTGAGTCGGGCAATCCCGTCGCCGCCGGATTTAAAGTTGTCTTTGACAAACGTCTCGAGCATCAACTTCTCTGTTCGAGCGCTCACGTAAAAGTTCACGCCTTCCAGCGGCTGGCCTTCTTCGTCAACAACATGCACGACCATCTCTGAAGGCGGGCTCTGTTTCTTATCAGCATCCTTGTTGTTGTTCGGCGCCCGGTCTTGCTGGTCACTTACGGCTTGACGCGCCTGTTCCGATTTGGATTTCTCGATGGCAATTTCCACAGTACTATCTTTTGATTCTGTTGATTCATTGATCGGTGGCAGCTCAAGCGTTGATTCCGCGTTGCCATTGGTTATAGCGCTCGTTGCTTGACTTATTGCAGGTCGGCCAGCACCGGGAAGCAGGAACAGGGCCAAAGCAACGATCGCCACGACTGCCGAAACCGACAGTTTCCGCCCCGGACGCAATCGCGAATCGAGAATCGTCATCACCCGGTTCTTCATTTCACTCTTCCTTTCGATAAATCCGAGTGCCGGAGTCGGTTGCTGGCACGAAATCATCTCGGCAACCTTGACCAGCCCCGATGCGTACGATTTCCGCGAACCCGCCAGGACCGACACGGTCCCTTCGTCACATGCCAATTCCCGCAGCCGCCGAAGCTGCAAAAGAGCCACCCATACTGCCGGGTGAAACCAGTAAGCGGCAGCGAGCAGGCTGGTAATCAAATTGACCAGCAGATCACCACGCAGGACATGCTGGAATTCGTGGACCAACACGGTGCGCAGTTCGCAAGGTTGAAGATGCTGGTCGATTCCCTCGGGCAACAGCACTACGGGTTGCGATATCCCAACCAGCATTGGCGTGGTAACGTCGGGCGATTTAAGAAGTGCAACCGGCCGTCGCAGTCCAACTAGCGATTCGCATTCTCTGGCGATGGACTGAACATCAATCCCAACGGGAGTTGCGCGACGAATCAGCAAGCGAATCTGCATCAACCCCCGCAACAGCCTGCCCAGCATCACAACTGTTCCCACTGACCAAACGCCCAAAAGAATGAGCTTCCAGTTCGCGAAGTCTGGTTTGCTTACAGTCACCGTTTGCTCATCCGTTGCATTTTCCGACTCGGCAGTTTCGTTTATCGGTTGAATGATGTCTCCACGATCGGATAATGCATCGCCCGCTCCATTTGGCGACATTCTAAAATCCGGCGGACGTGTTGCCCCATCCGCGAATCCAGGAATGCCCGACCGGCGACTACCTGTCAATGTTGTCGGATCTATGGAACGCGGATCTGAATCAGTTTCCGGCGTGCCCATTATCGAATGGACCGTTACTCTCGAAGCGTCAACCACTTCGACCCGAGCGACTGGAGTCTGGGCAGGTAAACACCACCATCCCCAACTGGTTGCCAGCGCCAAACTGGGCGGCAACAGCAATCGAACCGGGACGATCAACCAAAGTGCGTACCGAAAGCGGGCCGAAGTGCGGTTTCTCAACAGCCAGGTCAATACCAGCAGGATCGCGACCAGGATGGCGACTTGCCAGGACATCGGCAACATCCAATTCCAAAACAGGTTCGCCGCCGATTCCGTGCTCCCTTTCAGAAAAACAGATTCTGTACTCATGATCGGTCCCCCTCTTCGGTGTATTGTTCCAGAATGGACTTCAGCTTTTCAACATCGTGCGATTCAAAATCTCCCCGTTCGACCAAGTGCTGGACAAAGGGAGCGATCGAGCCGCCAAACAGGCGATCGACCATCTCGTCGACCACGCGGCCAACGGCGGTGTGGCGTTTGATTCTGGGCGAATACTCGTAAACATTGCCGACCCGCCGCGACTTGACGCAGCCCATGTCCACCAGCCGGTCGAGCATCGTCTTTACGGTGGAGTAAGCCCAACCCTGTGTGGTTTCCAACCGCTTCTGCAAATCGCTGGCTGTCGCCAGTTTGGCTTCCCAGAGCGAGTCCATCAAAACCCATTCCAGTTTGGTCAGTTCTTCCCTCGGTTTGTTCATGGCTGTCTCACGGTCGAAAGCGAGTGTTCTCTATTGCGATAGAGATACTAACAACCTAATAACGGAAGGTCAATCACTTTTTTGCTGAAAATATTCGCTGTCTATTGAACGTTTGCCGATTGGATTGGCTTCCGATTCGTTCCGCGAACTGGAATTTACCAGCCCCCCTATCGCCAGGTTTTCGATCCAGTTAGCTCACATCGGGAACCTGAGCTGATTCCATTCGAGCTCAACGTAACACACCAAAACGGCAGTACTTCAACCGGACCCTCCGGACTCCATAGCGACTTACTCGTCTGATTCGTCCGGCGACAACGGTGAAGCTGCTGGCGGGGCAGTAGCGGCGGCGATCGTTTGGAAGAATCGCGTCCACCAGGCACGGTCCGCGTCGGCAAATTTTCGGCGGACTTGGACGATGACCAATTGTTGCTGCAGATCGACGACCATAACACAGCCGGAAAATGAGCCGTGCCCGATGGTTTGCGTGCTGAACAATTGGTCCTCAGGATTCTTGGAATCAGCCGGTGCGCCCGGTTTCAGATGGCGAATCCATTGCAGTCCCAGGCCATATTGGTCGGGAGATCCCGACACCGCCAGCGGCTTTGGCAACAGTTCGTCGAAAGTTTGTGGAGAGATGAACTCCAGCCCGCCATAGCTTCCACGATTGGCCAGCCACTGTCCCAAAATGCCCAACTCGATTGCCGTGAACTCGCCGTCGGAGCTGGCATTTCGCAAAACCACATCGCCAAATCCAAGTGGCTGGAAAAAGTGTTCGTGATACAATCGTACGGCACTTTGACCGGAAACGATTTCCATTGCCTTCGCCGCCAGTTCGAAACC
>JBGSXT010000431.1:0-6417 GCA_041751295.1 Mariniblastus sp. | reverse complement strand
TCGAAGGAGATTTGTAATCGGAATGCATTTTTTAACCTTAACCTCTGTTCCACTTGAACCGCCGCAATTGCGGGGCGCTAACTCCATTTTCAGTTCAGTTCAAGCTGATTTCCTGCCTTCTCCAGCAATTCTCCATCATTGCGTTTCCATCTTCCGACGATCCACCGCCTTTTTCTCTTACGGACAGTCTGACCACCGGTTCGGCAAATCGCCCGTTCTTCGAATCAGTAAAATCAATTTCAATCCACAATTTTGTAAACGACTTCGCCTACTTCGATGGGTTTACCGGATCGTGACTGACAAACTACCAAACTCGAAACTGGTGTAAGCCGTTAGCTGCTCGGCAAAACTTCTACCGAGCAAAACTACACTCATGCAAAACTCGTTCCAATGTTCGCCGAAAGCATCAAGTTATCCAATGCTTTCTTTTAAAAACACCGACAATGGTGGAAAGTGGTGCGACGATCGACAAAAAATTCAAAACGCTGAATTTTATTCCTTGTCCAAGCTGGCAGTTCGCTGGACCAGAAAAACCAAAATATCGCGGAAGAAGACGAGTTTCTCAATTTGAGACGATTCATGAACTTCATGGAAGTCGATGAAATGTCACAAGGAACTCTTTTGACTTAGTTTGTTCGCTGAATGTGTCCAAATATTGACAAAAAAATCTAAAAATATGAAAAAAAAACATTTCTGCTCTCCGCCCCGTTTAATCCTGTTGACCATTTTCGCCACATTGGGCCTGATTTGGGCCAGTTCGGGAGTGTCTCAGACCCATGATCTGGTTCACCAGGTAAATTCCGATTCGACTTTGCGAATACTGACACAATTGCAGTACAGCGGTTCGGTAATTATCGATAATGCCGGCCAGGACGAAGAAGTGCGCGTATTGCCTTTAGACGTTCGCGCCAGTTTAGATTACGACCAGCGAATATCGGCCAGCAATACCCTTTCGCCCCAAGCGATCCGTTATTTCGATAAAGCCTTGGCAACGATCAAAGCGGGCAAGGGACAAACTGCCACCGAGCTGGCTGCATCGAAACGCCTCGTGCTGGCCAGAATCAACAGGACTAAAAACGGAACTCACCAGTTTCAAATCGCAGCGATCGGCAACACGCTGAGCCAGCAGGAATACGAGCTGTTGAAGAATCCCGGTGATCCACTCTCGTTTGCAGGCCTGTTCGACAGACGTGATATTGCGATTGGCGATCAATGGGAACCCGATAAAGACCAGATCGCCGACCTGTTGGCTGTCAACCGTGTGATCAGTAGCACGGTATCCCTGATGCTGAAATCGGTCGACAGTGGGGTGGCAAAAATCTATATCACCGGTACCGCCAAAGCAGAATCTGACGATGCGAATACGGACATGAACGTCAAGGGGATCGCGCTGCTCGATATCGAAAAGCAGCTTGTTACATCGCTGCGAATGACGATTGACGAACAACGACGGGCAGGCCAGGTGGCCCCCGGCTTCGAAGGAACGATCAAAATCGATTCCAGACTGGCGGCGACGGCCAGTAACACAAAGGTGGGGAAAGAGCGACTTGCCGAATTGCATCAGGGCAAGAAGGTCAGGTTCCTGTTCCAGTTGGATCGGAAGGATCGGGAATTCACCTTGTTGCACGACAGCCGCTGGCGGATTATTGCCTCGGACGATGAGGCTGTGGTGATGCGTTATCTGGAGGATGGCCAACTGATCGCCCAATGCAACGTTGTGCAGTTGCCCACACGACCGGCTGATCGTCCGTTGACGCTGCCACTTTTCCAGGAAGAAATTCGCAAGATCACCGCCGATTCGCAGGCCCGAATTGTTGCCGCCGACCAATTGACAACCCCTGCGGGACTGGAAACGCTACGTGTCGTTGTTGATGGAATGGAATCAGAAATTGAGTTCAAGTGGTTGTACTACCATGTTGCAGCAGCAGACGGTCGGCGGGTAACGTTTGTATTTACCCATGAAAAAGACGCTGCCGACTATTTTCAATCGGCCGACCAGACGCTGGTCAACAGCATCGAATTCAAGACATCGCGCGAGGGCTCCCAAGCGAATCGCACCGGCGACGAGGTAAAAAAACGGTAGCCACTTGGACATCGTTCTGACATCCGCTACTCTCTTTACGACTCAGCAAAAAGTTGTAAGGCGACCTCGATGTTGGACCTGTTTGATAAAATCAATGAATCCGTGGCCTTTCTGCGAAAACAGTGGGATGCAGCGCCCAAGGCCGGAATTATTCTCGGTACCGGACTCGGTTCGCTGGTTAGCCAGATTGAGATGACCGCCGCGATTGATTACGCCAAGATTCCCAATTTTCCCCGATCGACTGCAACCAGCCATAAGGGTCGATTGGTGTGCGGATTGCTCAAAGGGCTGCCCGTGATGGCGATGGAAGGCCGCTCGCACATGTACGAGGGCTACCCGCTGAAAGAAATCACGTTCCCCGTCCGGGTGATGAAAGCGATGGGAGCGGATTTGTTGGTTGTGTCCAACGCCTGCGGCGGGCTGAACCCCTACTACGCGGCGGGCGATATCATGATGATTGAAGATCACATCAATCTGATGGGCGACAATCCCTTGATTGGCATCAACGACGATCGCTTGGGACCGCGGTTTCCCGACATGTCGCAGCCCTACACCCGGAGTCTGATCGATCGGGCGTTGGCAATTGGACGTCGCGAGGACATGACTGTGCATCAGGGAGTCTTCGTCGCGGTGGCAGGCCCCAATCTGGAAACTCGAGCAGAGTATCGATTCCTGCGCTTGATCGGCGCTGACGTCGTCGGCATGTCGACCGTACCCGAAGTGATCGTTGCGGTCCATTGCGGCATGCGAGTCGTTGGGTTTTCGGTGATCACGGATATGTGTCTGGCAGACGCATTGGCACCCGCCAATGTCGAAGAGATCATCCGCATCGCTGGCGAAGCTGAACCGCGATTGACGAAATTGGTGACGGGCGTATTGGCCGCCGAGAAATAGTCGCATGAGCCGTCATCTCACGATTGACCAACAGGCTCGGGAGGCGGCCGACTACATCGCCAGTCGATTTCAAATTCGCCCTCGCTTTGGAGTGATCCTGGGAACTGGATCTGGCGTTCTTGCCACGCATATTGCTGCAATCGAAACGCTTGGCTACCAGGAAATCCCGCATTTCCCGGTCAGCACGGCGACCGGACACGGGAGTCGGTGGATAGGCGGGTCGTTGGACGAACGGCCGATTTTTGCCATGGACGGCAGATTCCATCTGTACGAAGGGTATCCTCTCGACAAGGCAACGTTGCCAGTTCGGGTGATGAAGAACCTCGGCGTCGAAGTGCTGCTGATCACAAACGCGTCAGGCGGTATCAATCCAAAGTTCAACACTGGCGAGATCATGGCGATCGATTCCCATATCGATCTGATGTGCCGAACGTCGCCGGCGACTTCGCTGGAAACATCCTGCCAGCGACCCCACCTTCGCCCGGACGTCTATGACCATGAATTGATCGAACAGGCTGGTGCATGTGCGCGGCGAAACGGATTTGTGTTGCATCGCGGAGTGTACGCTTCGATGCTCGGTCCGAATTTTGAAACACGGGCCGAGTACCGCATGTTGAAGCGGATCGGTGCCGATGTCGCTGGCATGTCTACTGTTCCGGAAGTGAATGTTGCTGCCCAATTGGGATTGCGCATTCTGGCTCTTTCCGTGATCACTAACGTCGCCAAACCTGATGTTCAACAGGCAACATCCGGCCAAGAAGTCATCGATTCGGCAGAGGTCGCCGCACCTCGAATCTATTCGATTGCCTGTGATCTTGTTCGCAGTTGTACGTGAGAGAAAAAAGTGTGAGGTATCGTTTTGGTTGACCATAAATTTCATCGGCTTTATCAGTGACGCGACTATTGAACGCGTAGCAATTCGAGAGCATGACTGATCAACGAGTTCGGATGAATTCTTTCAGTTCTACACTGCGATAACGACGATCCCGGAACCAAGGGCCAGTTTGCTATTGGCGATTGTTCTGGCAGTATCCAGGTGTTGACGCAGCAAGCAGTCGATTTGAATCGATGCCATGCCGGCTATCATCCATTCAGCCGCTTCAAAATCCGTTGGTAGTTTTCGATTGGTACGACTTTGACTTTCTGAAACTCGCCGTCGATGGCGGCCACTGCATCGTTATGAAACCAATCCAGTGCTTCAGCACCGCGGTCCATCAGCAGCGTGAAGACCCTGTCGGAACCGGCGACGATGGCCCAGCCGGCGGGGCTGTTGTTGTGGATTCTTCCCGAGCGAATATTGATTTCCGCTCCGCAGTCGAGCAGTCGGTCCGCCGCCTCGACGTTGTTTTCCCAGGCCGCGATGTGCAGTGCGGTTGAATCGTCGTAGCCGCCCCGGCCGTTGACATCCGCACCGCCCCTAACCAGAACATCGACCATCGTCAAACGGTTTCCTTTGGCCGCTGCTTGAAGTGGCGTTGCATTCATGCCGACAGTGAATGTCAAGATGTTGTGGACGTCATGATCTGGACCGGGCGCAAACCGGCGCTGATTGATGCGCTGATCGACCACTGTCGGATCCGCGGCCAGCAATGAATGGACTACTGAGTCCGCTTCCGCCAGAACCGCCGAAAAAATGTCAGCCGTAGCCCCTTTGGAAAACAGAAAGCGGGCCACTTCCGGACGTGGTAGCGCCAAATACTGCACCGGCGTGCTGTAATGATCGACGTCCCGAGCCTCGATATCGGCTCCGCGATTCAACAGCATCCCGGCAGATTCGGCCGAGCCCGCAAAATGCAGCGGCTGGCAACCATCGCCGCCGCGCTCCGAAACCCGTCCGGGCGATTCGTCCAGCAGGCGCCGCAGATCGTCCAGCCGATTCAGGCTCGCCGCCGTATGCACGTCCAGCGTGGCACCACGGCTGAGCAGATATTCGGCGAGCTCATTGTTGCCGTTATGAATCGCGCAATGCAGCGGCAGCCAAGGGCCGGCCCACCAATCGCTAGGCCGATTCACATCGACGCCCAAATCCAGCAACAGATCGATCATTTCTTGGTTCTGATGAGAGCAAACGAGTGTCAGCGGCGTTGCCCCGAACGAATTCCGGTCATAGGCCAACAGCAGCGAAGGATCGGCCGCCACGCGCTGGCGAATTTCATCAGATCGCCGGTTTCGAATTGCCAGAAAGAATTCCTGTTCGCCGACAGTATTACTGCCGGGTTGCTTCTCTTCCGATGTCATATTCAGTTCCTGTTAATGTTCAGTGCTTCTGTTCTTTTCAACTGTCGCCACGCCGGGATAAACCTGGCCGGAAGCGGGTGAATGTTATCCCGCATCAGGCAGGTTTCAACACGGTCAGGTCGACGCGGCGGAGAGCGACGTCAAACAGTAACCGAATGGCAGCGACTCATCGTGATTTGGCGTTGGAGGCCCTGACCCAATTGGGCAATCATTTTTTATCGACTTTGTAAGACTCAATGCGACGGAATGGCTATTATTGAATGGGTTCTCGTAGACAAGGACGAGATTGCGTTCGTGGTACATTGTGGCATGGATGGACGGAAGGTTCAGGAAAGTTGCAAAACCGAAGCAAAGCATCAATGCCATTCTGGTTTTTCCACATAGTTAAGGTGTAGCGCGATCAGTTCGGACAGGTCACCGGTATCGGCCTTCTTGATGGCCGAAAGATAGGCATCTCTAGCAACGCTTTCTTCAGTCCCAAAAGTTTCCTCTGGCCACTTTACTAACTGATGATCATTCTGCTTCAGGTAGATATTGCCTAGCAAACGAGACCAACGTCCGTTCCCGCCGTCGAAAGGATGGATGTAAACTGCCCGATGAGGAATCCTTACAGATCGCGCAAAGATATCGTAGGTCCCGTTCTCTTCCCAGAAAACCAAGTCCTGTTCAAGCTGATACATCTCCCTGATGATGTTCTGCCACTTGATACCGATATTTAAGTCTTCCTGGCGAAATTTGCCGGCGTATTCCCAAACATCACCGAACATTTCTTCGTGTAGTTCTTTGAACCAGTCCAAATTAAAGGGGCCAGCTTCTTGGCAGGCTTGGCCCCAAGATATTTGACAAACGGCTTTAGGATATTTTGCGCTTCCGCGATATTGAGTTGTTCGCGATTCTTGATTGATCTGTCTTTGAGATGAGACGGATCAATTGGCGTTTCGCCTTCAATGGCATCCCAAGATGCCATCGGTTATGCCCAAAGCTTTCGACGAGATCCAGCCATCAACTGATGAACAAGTTGCATGACCATCAACTCGACTTGATTTTTCCCAACAGCCTGAGACTCAAGGCCAGACGTACCTTGAACCATGCCCACTAACTCGCGCGCTTTTCTTAGTGCTTGTTGGTGGCGCAATTCATAACTGTCCACTTCATTAGCGAATTCGATAGCCACACCGAGCGCTTCAGCGATCGCCGCTACA
>JBGSXT010000430.1:0-7535 GCA_041751295.1 Mariniblastus sp. | reverse complement strand
GTTTTGCCCTCGGCCGTCAGACTCTTGTATTTCTTTTGGAAGTCGGAATCATTGTCGTAGCGCCCGTATCCGTTGGTGATAAACACGTCAGACAGGCCGTCGTTATCGTAATCTCCGAATTTGATTGACCAGGTCCAATCCGTTGAATCCAGACCCGTCAGGTTGGCGACCTCCATGAAACGTTCGACACCGGTACTCAGGTAGCAGGCGTTACGCATGACTTGCCGGGGGTTGCCCATAGTCAGAAACCATGCCGCCTTGCCCATTTCACCCATCGTCGTCTTTTGTTTGTAATGGTTCGTACTGGACATGTCGGAGGCCAGGAAGTCGAGAATGCCATCGTCATTCAAATCGGCGAAATCGGCACCCATTGAAAACCATGGTGTATGCGGAATGACTTCCGGCAACACATCCGTGAAGCTGCCATTGCCGTTATTGCGGTACAGATGGTCCGGCATTTTGAAGTCATTGCTGACGTAAATATCCAGCCAGCCATCGTTGTTGTAGTCCCACCAGACGGCCGAGAGCCCCATATCGTAGCCTTTGATCCCAGCTTCGTCCGAAGCATCAACAAAGTTGCCGTTTCCATCGTTCTTCAACAGCACATCGCGCTGGCCCGCCTCCTGAACACGGCCGCCAACGACAAATGCCTGGTCGCGATAGTCGGGGTGAATGGTCGACTTTTCGTCGACGGTTACAAACTTGACATCAGGGCTTTCTTCTCCCACGGTGAATAATCGATTATTGACCAGATACAGGTCCAGATCCCCATCTCGATCGTAATCTGCGAACGCGGCCATCGTCGTCGCGCCCGAGTGGTCGACACCCCGTCGAGCGCCTGCCTCCGCAAAGCTACCCTCACCGTTGTTCATGAACAGTTGATTTGGTCCGTCCACGTTGCAGACATACAGGTCAAGGTTGCCGTCGTTGTCAACATCGGCAAATGCTGCGCCTCGCCCCCAATAGTCGCCGCCATCGAGTCCGCCCGCCGACTTGGTCACGTCTTCGAACCTCCAGTCGTCAACCTGTCGGTACAACTTGTTCGGGCCATCCTGACAGACCAGGTACAGATCGACTCGGCCATCGTTGTCGTAATCACCCGTACACAGGCCGGCCCCGTTGAGCAGATACTTACGCATATTCTGCGGTTCCAGGACGTTCGCAAATTCGATCCCGGTGATGCCTGGCGTCAATTCGGTGAACAGCGTCCCCTCGGCCGATATTTGTTCCGTTAACGGCTGAGAAGCAAGCAAACTTGTTTCATCGACCCGGACATCAACCGTGCTCATTGATTTCGGAGCGGTATCCGCTGCCGTCAAGATTGTCTGTCTGCCAAATTGCGATTCAGGCTTTTTGGAATTGTCAGCCAACGAACTGCGATCCCCATCGGAACAGCCGATCGCAGCCGCCACGATCATGGCCCAGACCATCGTTTCGACGCTGATTCGCAAGCCGATTTTTTTCCTGGGAGCAGATTTTGTTGCAGAATTATGACACATGGGATGGCATCTTTGGCTGCTGGTACAACGTCCGTTACGGTGGCAGGGACGTCCGTTGAATCTTACAGGCACTAGTCGACTTGTTCACTCGTACTTGCCTGCACAATATCCGATTGTCGACTAATCCACTTTCGAATCTCCGAGATCGTCGGAACACTGTCCTGAACGGACAATATGGCACCGTCGTTGCCAACCACAATGGTCGATGGCAGCGAGGATGAACCATTGGCGGTGAGCAGGTCCTGAATCTGTCGTCGTTCAGCCCCTGTCAGTTCGTCCAGCAATTTGTAGGCCGGTTCATGCTCGCTTTGATACGTCAACAGTTTGGACATCGTGTCTTTTTCATCGATCGGAATACCGTACAGGAGCAGGTCTTCCTTTCCAAAACGGTCTCTTATTTCCTGCACCTGGGAAAGATGTTTAAGACACGACGGACACCAGGTTGCCATGGTCGTGTAGACCCTCAATTTTGCCGACTCGTCAGAATTTTCGATTGGGAATTTTGATTCCGGATTTGGTGAGTTGTTTACGGCCAGCGCAGCTGGGGTTAGCGGTTTTTGATATTCCGATTTTTCGAAACCCGATGGGTCGGATGACTGTGTCGAGTCTTCATAGGCCACCAGCAATGTGCCAGCCGACACATTTTCGACCGTTTGTGACCGACCGGATGGCCATTGGACAGTAATTTTCCGAGCCTCTTCGCGATCACCGATCCCTACGAACATCGTTTTGGAGTTTTGTGCAGCAAAGCCCTCGCCACACCGGTATTCGCGCAACAGCGTTTTGTCGCCCAGATCAACAAAGACTTTGGCGCCGATACCATCACGGCTTGAGAATTCGGTTGACGTGGACGGGCTTCGATTCCCGCCGACGAATTGAATGGCGAGCATCCTGCCGGACCCCTGTGTCGGATCCTGCAACCGACCGATCTGGTTTTGATATATATCGAGCAGGGGATTGTTGGCGTTGATGACAGCGATATCCAGCCAGCCATCCCGATCGTAGTCCCAGTAGGTAAAAGCGCGCCCATCGGCGGGGCTATCCATTCCGGACAGCAGGGAAATATCCGAAAACCCACCCGCGTCATTCAGAAACAGCTTGTTTCGTTCGCTGCCACTGAGCGAGTGCAATTTTCGTTCGCCATTGCTGCCAGTGACGACCAGCCCTTCTTCGCCGGACGACGAAAAATCATCACCCCACTCCTTCGACGTGATAAAGTCGGTTGATTTGTTATCATCCCGGCGCACGGCCGATCGCCAGAATGCACTTCACAAATCGATTTCTGTGGCAACTTCTTTGGGAGCCGTTCGATACCCGCTGGTGACGTAGATATCCAACTCCGTATCGTTGTCGATGTCCAAAAATTGCCCCCCCCAAGACCAGCCTGCATTCGCAACCTGCAGTCCCTCCTGTTGATTGTTCGAAACCAGTTCGAACTTGTCGCCGATCGAGGCATCACAAATATTGCGATACAGCCGATTGCCGTCCGCCGATCTGCGGAAACGTTCGTCGAGACCCGGAATTTGTTCAGTAATTCGCATGCCGGCTTTGCTGTACATATTGGAAACGTACAAATCCTGTCGACCATCGTTATCGTAATCGCCCCAACTGGCACCCATCCCGAAACCGGTCATGGTCGGTCCACCCGCCTGTTGCGCGATTTCCACAAAAACACCGTCGTCATTGCGAAAAAGTGCGTCGGGGGCAAAGTCGTTGGCCACATACAGGTCGGGGTCTCCGTCGTTGTCGTAATCACACCAGGTGGCTTGTAACGAGTTGAGCCACAATTGCAGTTTTTCGTTCTCGGGCGAAACTTCAAACTTGCCGCCGCCACGATTGACCAACAGCACATTGGGAGGACCAATCGCATTCAAAAAACGGTTGTAGCCAATTACAGGATCATCAAAGCGACGAAGAACTTCGACTGCCTGTTCTTTATTCAGAAAATCGGCCGACCATCTCTCGGCACCCTGTTTTCGATCCGCCGGCATTCCATAGGTCGAAAGGTAAACGTCCAATAACCCGTCACCGTTGTAGTCGGCGGCGGAAACAGACGTCACCAGATAAGGTAGTGGTTCGGACACCAGTTCTTCCGTTCGATCTTTGAAGTGACCATCCTCGTTCATTAGCAGCACGGTTCGCTCCAGGCTGCGCCCCAACATCAGGTCCGAGTCACCGTCGTTGTCAAAATCTGCAAAGATTCCGCCTGCCGAAACGCCACCCACATCCAATCCGAATTTCCTGGCGTTTTCGACGAAGGTGCCGTCCCCCTGATTATGCAGCAACTGATTGTTGCCCCAACGGATCATGACATACAAATCATCCCAGCCATCGTTGTCGACGTCCACAACGGACAATGCCGGGTGTTGACCGGCCGCCGTGACGTAGAAATATCGTCGGTATTTTTCCACCGGCAACTTGATCCGCCCTGTCGAAACGGCTTGAATCACATACTCGTTGTGCAGTCCATTGCGGGCCTTGTAGTACTGTTCCCGATCCGGCAGCGCTAGATCGAGGGTCTCTTCAAACAGCAGTTGCGGTCCTTCCTGGAAGTTCAAATACTTCGTTTGCCAATCGACAATTCGCCAATCCGAACCGACTTTCGGCGCCTCGTCATTTGATCGCCAGACAACCGTCTGTTTTGCCGAAATGGCCCGCCAGTTACCGTTCAGCGTTTTCGCCAATCCCGAGAATCCCATGTGAGTTACAAACAAACCAGGGCTCGCGTCGTCAAAATGACCATCGATCAAATAGAACTTGCAGTGTTCAAAAAACTCAATTTCTGCAAACAGTTCCGGCCAAACCTTCAACTCGGTCGATGTGGACTTCGTGCTTTGGCTGGCCACCGGCCAATCGTAATTTGCAATTGAAACCAAACTGGAATTTGCGACCTCGCGTTGCTGATCAATGGGCGCCAGTCCGAGGCAAGTCCAGTCGTCATGAAACAGCGCGTCGCTGTTGTGGTCTGGTACGTTCAGATTTAAGGCACTGGTCGAAAGTCCCTTGAGTTGGGGCGTCAGGCTCAAAATCAGCTCTTCGGAATCGACGAGGTTGCGAATCATTTTGCGATTCGTCGGATCTTCGACAGATTCGCTCGGTTTGCGGCCGAAATTGCGAACAAAAACCATCGCTAGCGAACCCAACACCAAAAATCCAACAATCGCATTCAGCAGCGAACGACTGGACCTGCCAGAACCCCTGCTCGATTGATTTTGGCTATTCATCTTTTACCGGCTGTGAATGCAATGGTCGCGAACGCTGAATTGGGGACTATCTGGACGATCCCGAGGGTTTAGGAGCCAATCCCAAACCAAAGAGTACTGCCCCTATTTGGCGAAACAAGTGATTTTTCTGAATGCACGCAACAAAATCCCAACCGGATTGGCGGTTCAGACTTCAGGCGCAATTTCCGGGTCGTTCCTGAGAAGAGCCTTTGGTAGCAGGATCAGTTGGGAAAAAGCAAGGATCAACTGAGAATAATTCGAATTCAAGTATAACGTTGGCCAGTTGGTTATTTCAATACTTATTACCAGCTAACGACTGGAAAAGAATTCACTTCTACTTCTTAATGGAACGCAAGACCTCGTTGAACCAATCCGCGAAATATTCCATATTGTGAACGGTTGCTAAAGTGTCTTTTTTTTCATATATTTTTTCTCTAAGCTGTTGTAATCGTTAGAATCCGGCATATCCTGATATTCGTGTCAATTGTTAGCTACAGCGAGCCAGTTGACTTGACGACATTGAAACATTTAACAAAGTGGTTCAAACAACATCCTTGATTTGGGAGACTTAGTATGAAGAAACTTTTTGCAATGATTGGAATGGCTGCGATGCTTTTCGCCTCGACAGCGCAAGCGGACACATTGGTGGTTCCCATCAATCAATCGTGGTCTTCGACCACCTTGATTAACGTCGGTTTTGATTTCCCGGCCAATGGCGGTCAGATCGAAGATATCAAATCTATTTCGATCGATATCACGCACACGTTCGCGTCGGACCTCGGATTCAATCTGACGGCTCCAGACGGTTCAGTATTCAATTTGATCGGCTCTTTCACCGCCGGTGGCGGCTTGGATGTCGATGGTTTGACTTGGGTCGAATCGGGTGGTGCGACACCATATTTGGACAACAATGGTAACGGCGTCGTTGACGATGTGCCTTACAATGCCCTATCTTGGGGCAGTGGTGGACCTTACGACAAAGATGGCTGGAACATTCAGATTTTTGACGATTTTGGTGGCGACGGTGGTACCGTTAACAGCATTACAATTGAATTCAACAAAACGAATATTGTTCCCGAACCGGTAAGTGCATTGGTACTGCTCGGGCTCGGAACGGTTGTTGCTGTTCGTCGTCGTCGCTAATCAGCTTCAAGATGATAGATTGTCGAAAGTAAAACCTAACGCATTTTTGCGTTGGGTTTTTTTT
Source organism: Mariniblastus sp. (assembly GCA_041751295.1). Lineage (GTDB taxonomy): Bacteria > Planctomycetota > Planctomycetia > Pirellulales > Pirellulaceae > Mariniblastus. Next base: position 1,605 of record JBGSXT010000430.1, on the reverse strand, counting down.
TGGCTTGAACTTGAACCGAACCACCACGACATTTAACTCACACTTCTCACAAACCAATCTTAACCCGATGCGTAAGCGCGGTAATTCCCACCCAAACCTCACTGACGTATCCGGTTACGATGAATACACTGCGTCCGTTCACATCGCCAGCTTGTGAGTATTGCGGGTTAAGGCTTTCGCAATTCCTGGTATTCATCTCCGCGGTGCGGTGCCGCAAAATCAAGGCCGATTATTTGTCCGCCTGGTCGATTCGTGACTTGGCGTCCGCCAGCCAATCGGGCGCAGACGGCCCTGCCAGTTTTACCGAGTGCTGCAACAATTTGACGGCCAAGTCCGAATCCCCGTTTGTCTGGCGGGCGACACCCAGATGATAATAAGCGGCAGCAAAATCCGGCACCAGTTTCGTGGCCGATTCCAATTGTTCGATGGCGTCGGCCGTTCGGCCGAGTGCCAGTAAAATGCAGGCCATCGTGTGTCGGGCCTGGCCTTCGGTTGGCGTACCTTTCAATTTCGGATTTGCCAGCGATAGGCTGATCGCATTTTCCGAACGCTCCAACGCGAGTTCCAAATCGCCACCAGTCTTGTAAAGGAACCAGGCAGAATTGTTCAACGCTGCCAAGTCGTCGCCATCCAGTTCGACCCCCTTGTTGTACGCCATCAGCGCATTGCCAACTTCGCCGATCCTTTCATAAAGTCTCCCCAACGCGACCGCCGAATTCACATCCGGCTTTTTTTCCAGCCAGTGCCGCATCAGTGGAATCGCCTGGTCGGCCGGAACCTGGTCTGAACCTTCAATCACCATTCCCACAATCGTATTGTAACTGTGGCCGTTATTCGGGTCCGCTTCGATAATTGCCCGCAGTTCATCGAACGCCTTGCGAATTTCACCTCGGACGATCAGCGACCGCGCGTACAGCAATTGACGATGCAGATGAATCACTTTTTTCGGATCGGCCAATTCTTCACTGGCATCGACCCTGTTCGTTTCCGTGGAAAGATAGCCCAGCGACGCCAATTGCCGGATTTCCTCTTCGTCCAGTTCCATTTCAGTCGCGGTCAGATCCGGAATATCCAGTTCGGCAAATTTGAGATCCTCCAATGCGTCAGCAAGCTGCAACGCCGTTGGATCGTCCGAAACATATAGATTGCTCAGTTCGCCGGGGTCCTTAACCAGGTCATATAGTTCCGGCTGGGGCGCTGCGATCAACTTTAGGTCGCCAACAATTACACCTTCGAGCGGACTCCAATGGTACAAATTCCAAGGCATCAGTGTTTCAATATAAACGACCGAGTCTTGCGGGCCGCGATTGCCCGGTTCCGCTATCTGCGGAAGAGCCCGGCCATCAATTTCGTAGGGTAAATCCAGATTCAGTTTTTCCAGAATTGTGGGCATCACATCGACCAGGGAAACGGGCGAATCGACCACCGTTCCAGCGGCGGTTTCCAACGAATCAGCAACGATAAGTGGAACATGTTGAGTCGCGTTGTAAATGAACATGCCATGCGTCGGTTCGCCATGTTCATCGAGAGATTCGGCGTGGTCAGATGTCAAAACGACCAGCGTGGGTCGACCGGTCGCTGCTTCGATCCCGCGAACATGTTCCA
>JBGSXT010000429.1:0-5193 GCA_041751295.1 Mariniblastus sp. | reverse complement strand
ATCGGCCGGGCCGAACTCGATGACCAGCGCGACGATATTGAAGCATTTTTTCCGGCAACGCGAACGCTGATCAGTCTTGTCTGTCGCATGAACCGCGAACCGATCCGCAATCTGGCCAGAAGCGTTGCGAACCTTGAATTCCATTCGACAACCGATCATGTCAATGACGTTGCCCAGGAGATTGTGGCCAAGCTTGAGTCACGTGGCGTTCGGGCGATCAATCCACCAGCCGGTTTTCCGATGGAGATGTCCGGGTTTCCCGGCAAGGTCTGGGTCGTTTCTCACAAGCCGGTCGCGGTGGCGGCGGGGCTCGGCCAGATGGGCATCCATCGCAACGTCATCCATCCCAGGTTCGGCAACTTCATCATTCTGGGCACCGTGCTGATTGATCACGAAGTCGGCGAGCAGAGCCAGCCGATCGAATACAACCCATGTTTGGAATGCAAATTGTGCGTGGCCGCCTGTCCTGTCGGAGCGATCTCGTCTGATGGAGGATTCAACTTTGTTTCCTGTTACACGCACAATTACCGGGAGTTCATGGGTGGCTTTACCGACTGGGTTGAAACCATCACCGCCAGTGATTCGTCGACCGACTATCGCAAGCAGGTCAGCGACGGCGAGTCCGCGTCGATGTGGCAGTCGCTGGCCTACGGGCCGAACTATAAAGCGGCTTACTGCCTGGCCGTTTGCCCGGCGGGTGAAGAGGTCATCGGTCCGTTCCTGCAATCGCGCAGCTCGTTCGTTGAATCCATGGTCAAGCCGCTGCAGCAACGGGTTGAAACGATCTATGTCCAACCGAACACTGACGCCGAAGCGCACGTTGCCAAACGCTTTCCTCATAAATCCATCAAGCGGGTCGGCAAAACACTCCGCCCAACATCGATTGACGGCTTCATTCAGGGCATGCACATCGTCTTCCAGCCAGGTCAAGCCAAAGGTCTTGAGGCGACCTGCCATTTTCGATTCACTGGCCAGGAACAACGCGAATGCACTGTGGTCATTCGCGAGGGCACGATCGAAGTTCGTGAAGGCCTGATTGGCGAATGCGACATCCGCATCACCGCAAGTTCGAAACATTGGGTCCGATTTTTGAGAGACGAAGTCAGCATCGTTTGGCTGCTATTGACGCTGCGTGTTCGACTTCGCGGCAATCCATCGCTTTTTATAAAATTTGGAAAGTGTTTTCCCTGACTGGTCCGTTTCCGGAACCATTGTAAGGAAATCGAAACAGAATGCCCTATCGGTCATTGCATTCACTGTGGTTGTACCCATTCCGGCTGGTGGTTGCTCAAATAAACGGCACAGCCCAGTTCGTTTCATGCCTCATCCGACCGCGTCGCCGCAGCCACGAACCCGTCCAGAGTGACGGGCGGCAGGTTCACTTGCATCATGAACGACGAATAGGCCAGTGTAGCGGCGAGGCGTTGAGTATCGCGCGCCCATGGAGGAACATAACGCGGGCGCTGCAGAAAGCCTGACTCGAAATAGGGCCCCAGTGTAATCGTGTCGCTCATCGTCAGCCGCCCGGCAAACAGTCGCCCAACGATTTGTGGCTGGTTGTCCCGAATCGCGACGTTCATCAGCACGTGCGCTTCCATCAGTCCTTTGAGGTGAGCACTGTCCTTGGTGAACGCGATTCCACCACGAACGTCTCCGCCGCGGAAGATCCGCTGCGACGACTTGTAGGCTTCCCGCTCGTCCTGACCGGCTTCCAGAAACAGTTTAAAGCAGTCAATAAAGTCGGCCCCGTCGAGGGCCTGCTGCAGCCGCTCAGCGAACCGCTCGGCGGGAATATCGGGGGAGGTACTTGCAATGTAGTTGCCACGGATCAGATGGTCGGTCTTCTCCAGCAGATACTCGGCGGCGCAGACACCGTTGAACGACTGAGTGTCGTAAATGTCGTCCGGGCGCCCATAAAGTCTGATTGACCGCTCGGTGAACTCGAGCGTTCCGGCAGCCATCAGCATGCGACCGGCCTCGACGTAGCTGCGCGCCGTCCTCCGCAGGAACTGCAGGATCGGATCGTCGCCGTCGCAGCGCTTCACGAATTCGTCGAGCGCAGCGATCTCGTGTTGCCAGTCCGGAATATCAAGCTCGACATTCGGCAGAACCGGAGGGTTCGCTCGCCAGCCCTCAATAAAATTTTCCTCGATCGCGTCGGGCCAGTTCAGGTGCTTGAGTAGCAGAATCGGTTTGGCCAGCTCAATCAATTGGGCATCAAGGACTGCGATGCGTTGTTGGAGAAGGATTGGCATTTGCGAGATCTCCGGTCTGTTTCAAGTCGCAGCCTGTCCGAGGCCTGTCAGGGATCTGCTACATAGACACCTCGAAGCACCTGCAACAGCCCGATCAACGTGCTAATGCCGCCGCTCGCACGAGGGCGAGGAATTCACTGCGGTAGCCACCGACGTCATTCCCCAACGAGCGGCTGGCCGTTTCCGCGACCCATTTCAGGTTGGTGTTTCCCCGATACCGGGAATCCCGCAAAATCATGCCGAATGACGCGACGCTGGCTGCGAAACGGAATTCGCTCGATGCGCTGGAAAACGACTTTGGTTCATCGTCCAGTGTGTACTCAATGCGTTCGCTCTGCTGGGCATCCGGTTTCTTGTAGCGCAACGCCAGCGTCAGCAATTCTCCCGCATGTTTTGCGTCATTCGATCCATCCGCTTCCTTTTTATCCAGTCCAGCCGGTTCAGACATCTGATATTTCAGCGACTCCGGGGCAGCATCGACGTTTTGCGAATCGCCTTTCAGCACCAATTCATACAACGCCGTCACACTGTGCCCGGCACCAATCTCGCCGGCGTCCTTGCGATCATTGTCAAAATCGTGCGCCGCCAGGACGCGGTTCTCATATCCAATCAGTCGGTAGCCCGCAACTTCGGCCGGATTGAATTCGATCTGAATCTTGACATCCTTGGCGATGGTCTCCAGCGAACCCGACATCTGTTCGATCAGAACTTTGTGCGCTTCACGCACGCTATCGATGTAGGCGTACATGCCGTTCCCGTTATCAGCCAGTTTCTCCAATTTTGAATCTTTCAAATTGCCGGTGCCGAATCCGAGGACCGTCAGAAAAACGCCTTCGCTGGCCTTTTCGCCGATCAGCTGCACCAGTGCATTGTCATCAGTCACGCCGACGTTCAAATCGCCATCGGTCGCCAGAATCACCCGATTCGATCCAGTGTTAATGAACTGCTTTTGCGCCAACCCATAGGCCAGTTCAATTCCGGCACTGCCGTTGGTTGAACCGCCGGCGCTCAGCTGCTCGATCGCCATTTCAATCTGACGTTTATTGTTTCCATTTGTCGGATTCAGGACGACTCCGGCATTTCCTGCATACGTCACGATCGAAATCGAATCGTTCTCCGAGAGCTGTTGAACCATCATTGTCAGGCCCTGTTTCAACAGCGGCAATTTGTCGTCACTTTGCATCGAGCCGGAAACGTCCAGCAGAAAAACCAGATTGGACGGCGACCGCTCGTTGCGATTTACTTCTTTGCCCTTGAGCGCCACTCGCAACAGATGATGTTGATCGTTCCACGGGCAACTGGCAATTTCCATGTCGACGGCAAACGGCCGATCCCCTTCCGGTTGCGGATAGTCGTAGTTGAAATAGTTGACCAGTTCTTCGATTCGGATCGAGTTTCGTGGCGGTCGCTGACCCGCGAGCAAAAATCGTCGCATGTTGGCATAGGAAGCCGTATCCACATCGATCGAGAAAGTTGAAAGCGCCTGATTGCCTTTAACAGACGTGAATTCGTTTTCCACAATCGGATCGTACTGTTCGTTGTCACTCCCTCTTTCGTAGAGTCCTCCGGAACGCGTAGTGACCCTGCCAGGGTCTTTAAAAGCATGAAATTCAATTCCGTCGCCAGATAGATCAATCGTTTCGTCAAGTTCATTCAATTCCCGTTCGCCACGCCCTGCTCCACTTTCTCCTCCTCGTCCACCAAGTCCACCAACATCACCACCAAAATCTCCTCCACCAAATCCGCCGAGTCCTCCAATTCCACCCATCGCTCCTGCTGAATCCGACTTGCCATTTTGTCCGTATTCCCGTCCAGCAATGAGTTCACTGCTACTTGAGCTTCGCAGACCTCGACCGCCGCCCTGCAAGCTCTCCCGAATTTGGTTGGCAACCTGCTTCTGTAACTGCTGCTTCGTATCCTGCGGGTTGGCTATCACTGCAGGTTGAATGGTGTCGACTCCATTGGTTGGTTTGTGCTCAATCTGTACATCGTCGGCTATCTGCGCAAGTTGTCTGGTGTCGACTCCGTTTTGATTCGATGGAAGACTATGCAGGCCGCCCGAATTATCAGCAGAATTATTTCCGGCGATAGTAATTTCTGCGGTGCCGGTTGGATTGACTCTTCTCGTCAGCATCTCAACTGTTGAAGCATCCAAATCGGATTGAAGACCATTCACATCAGATTCATCGTCTGCTCTGGTATCCAATTCCTTTGTTTCTCCGTCAGCCTTGTACTGAAAAAATCCAGACGGGGCGTCGTCGCTTGAATCGCCATTTTCCGCGTGTCCACCTTTTATGCTGACTCCGCTATGGAGATCACTTTCCATTCGCATAGCAACTTCGCGATCTGCCTGATTCATGGCAAAAACAATCGCAATCAAACCAAGAGACAGGAGTAAACAGGCGGCCAGTGCGAATCGGGAGAAGGGTCGGTCGGACATTTGGGATTCTGCTTTCGGTTGGGTTTCTGAAAACGATTCGTGATCAAGTTTGGCGATCAGTTGTTCCCGTAGTGACTCGTTCGGTACCGGCAGGTCCAGCTGCGCCGCCAGGCGAATCGCTGCGCCCAAACGGTAAACTTCGCGATCTTCAGCCGACATCGAATCGGCGTTGGGGTCATTGGCTTCGAGAGCCGTGATGAACTTGTCGATTTCGCGAGGATCGTTGGAATCGGGAAAGTCTCCTTCAATTCCAGACAGGTTGTTTGATCGGTTCTTGCTCATGACAGATTTCCACCAAAAAAAGATTAAGGTTTATTGTTTCAGGATGTCCGATTGATGAGCGGTAGCGAACTGGCCGCCCGCTGACGATTGCAGCAAAGTATGAATCCCTATTGGCTTAACTTTGAATCGCGACGATCAATCTCAGCCATTTTGGCCTTTAACGACATGATCGCCCGATGCAATTGAACTCTGATCGTGCCCTGTTTCCGCGATGTC
>JBGSXT010000428.1:0-3324 GCA_041751295.1 Mariniblastus sp. | reverse complement strand
GCGTTTTCGATCTATTGCATCGCCGCCGCTTTCGGAACCTATTTTTGCATGTATGCGTTCCGAAAACCGTTTACGGCCGGGACATTTGAAGGCACGATTTTTTTGGGGCTGGGCTACAAATCGGTGTTGGTTGCGGCCCAGGTTGCCGGTTACACGCTTTCCAAATTCGTCGGAATTAAATTCGTGTCCGAAATGTCGGCTAAGTATCGGGCGGTTTCCATCCTGGGGTTGATTGGCATCGCGGAAGCCGCCTTGCTGTTATTCGCGATTACGCGGCCCCCATGGAATTTCGTCTGGTTGTTTGTCAACGGCCTGCCTTTGGGAATGGTGTTTGGGCTGGTGTTGGCCTTTCTGGAAGGGCGGAAAGTGACTGAGGCACTGGCTGCCGGATTATGCGCCAGCTTCATCATGTCGTCGGGCGTCGTCAAATCGGTCGGGCGACGGCTGATTCTGGATTGGCAGGTTTCTGAATACTGGATGCCATTTGTGACCGGGCTGCTGTTTGTGATTCCGCTGTTGGCTGCAGTTTGGATGTTGGCTCAGATTCCGCCACCGTCGACGGAGGATATTATTCTGCGTTCTCAGCGCGAGCCGATGGATCGTGCCGCGCGACGCGCTTTTTTTGGTAGACACGCGATCGGCCTGATCGGTTTGCTGTTGATCTTCACGCTATTGACTATCGGCCGCAGCATTCGAGACGATTTCGCAATTGAAATCTGGCGTGATCTGGGCGTTGACAACGAACCGGACGTGTTTGCTACATCGGAATTCTGGGTGATGATCGGCGTCGTGCTGATCAATGGACTCGTGATTCTTATTCAGGACAATCGCGCGGCGTTTCTGTCTTCGTTCGGATTGTTGTTTGTTGGATTCGTTATCGTGTTGGCGGCATTGGCAGGCCAATCAATTGGCCGTCTGACTCCGATGGCATTCATGATCCTGTTGGGCGTGGGCATGTACATCCCGTATGTCGCATTTCACACGACGGTTTTCGAACGGATGATCGCTGCATTTCGAGAAACGGGCACGATCGGGTATTTGATGTATTTGGCGGACTCGATCGGATATCTGGGCTATGTGGGGGTGATGTTTTTCGGGAATCTGGTAACCGGAGACCTGAATTTCCTGGACCTACTGACTGGCGTCTCGCTGATCATTTCTATCGTATCACTGACTGTAACGTGTTTGCTGGGCGGCTATTATTGGAACCGGATTCCCCGACTTGGCGATCCGATGAATTTTATGCGACGGAACGACGATCAGGTCTTGCAATCGTGATCGCGCACAAGAACGGAGTAGCCAAAAACGTAGAGCCTGTCCCCAACGGGATCAGCCCGTTGAGGCGGGACAAATGGGCGTGCCTCATCGTATCATGCGATGCCATTACCCGGCACTCCTCACTTGACAAGAGAGCATGCGATACAATGATTGATGCGGTAATGTCATTCCTGATGATCACTGGCCAATCATGATTCGAAAAATAGCAACGGCGTTGTTTACGTTTGTACTGTCAGCAGCGACTGTTCTGGCGGGCGGCCCGGAAAACGCCGTAGTGGTGATCAATTCCGAATCCGCGTCCTCCAAACTGGTCGCGAACCACTACATTTCGCTGCGCCGCATTCCGGGGCGAAACGTCATCTATTTGTCGGGAATTGCTGACCAGGAATCGATTCCGATCGGGGATTTTCGACAAAAAGTTCTCAAACCCATTTTTGAAACGATCGAAAAACGCGGGCTCAGCAACCACATCGATTATGTGATTTATTCATCTGGTTTTCCCACCGTAATTGATGCCAACGAAGACCGCCTGAAGCTGCTGGCAGGAGGAAACGCAGGCGCGGCCATGGTGGCCAACAGCAAGGTTTACGCGCCGCAAGTCGCGGTGACAGCAGCCACCTTCCTGTTCCGGAAGATCATTGCCGAGGATCCCACTTACGCGCTGCTCAATGCAAACACGTACATGAGAAATGATGCGCGGACATTACTTACCAATCCGTTTGTCGGCACTGACGCAGCGACATTCAGAAAGGCCTTGGCCGGGACGCGCACCGAGGGGTTCGACGAGTCCATCAAATTGCTGGAGTCTCTGGCGGAAAAACATCCGCTTCAAGTGGCCGTGTCGTATTGGCTGGCACGCACGTGGGCCTGGAAGGGGGAAGTCGAACCGGCCACGACCTGGCTGAAACGGGCGATTGCCGCCGGTTGGTGTTATCGGGACTATACCCAATCCGATACAGCATTCGCGGAACTGGCCGACGATGCCGCGTTGCAGTCCACACTGGAAATGATGCCCAATTTACCATTTCGTTATGCGCCGACTCTTGGTTTTCGCAGTGCGTATTTCTGGGGTCCCAACGGGATGGTCAATTCGACACCCGATCAGGGGAACCAGTACGTTCTGTCAACGATGCTGGGCGTTAATCGCAATCAGGGGAACACCGAACAGGAGACGCTGCAGTATTTGATGCGGAGTATTGCCGCCGATGGGACCCGACCGAAGGGGACTTTCTATTTCACAAAAACGGCGGACCTCAGAACGACGACCCGGGCACCTGGTTTCGACGACGCGATTGATGAACTTCGATTGGCGGGATTTCGCGGCGAGATCATCACCACGGTGCTGCCAAATGTTCGCAAAGATGTGGCCGGCCTGTGTATCGGCTCAGGAGGATTTGACTGGGGGAAATCCAACAGCCAGATTCTGCCGGGTGCGATTTGTGAAAACTTTACGAGCTATGGAGGTACATTGAAAGCGGGCGTCCCCCAAACCAAACTGACCGAGTTCCTCCGCTTTGGCGCAGCCGGTTCGTCGGGTACGGTGACTGAACCATTTGCCCTGCAGTCAAAATTTCCCCATCCGCGAATTCAAGTGCATTACGCCCGCGGATGTACTCTGGCTGAATCTTTTTACCAGTCCGTTGCTGGTCCCTTCCAATTGTTGATTGTTGGCGATGCGCTTTGCCGACCATGGGCTCAAATTCCTGTTGTTGCGATCACAGGGGACCTTAAGCGTGATGTCGAAGTTAAAGGGGAGTTGAACGTTCAGATGGATACGTCCAATTCACCGGTGCCCATTCGTGGCATTGATCTGTTCCTGGACGACCATTTGGTTCGCCGCATCGCCGGTCCCGACAATGGGACCTTTAAGATTGATACGACGACAATGCCGGACGGATACCATGAGTTTCGATTTGTTCCGATTGCGGCCAGTGCCATCGCAACGCGCGGATTGACCCTCATCCCGTTCGCCGTCAATAACGAGGGGCGTCAAGTCGACTTGAGCATCACATCGCCGGTTTGGGGAATCGATGATAAGCTGTCGTT
>JBGSXT010000427.1:0-4647 GCA_041751295.1 Mariniblastus sp. | reverse complement strand
CCGCTGGCCCAGAATCGCCATCGCCGGCGCGGGCATTGTGGTGGAACTATTGGTTGCAGCGATTTGCGTCTTTGCCTGGTTTTGCGTCTCTTCAGATTTGGCCAGGCAGCTGTTGGTCAACGTGATTGTCATGGCCAGCGTTTCGACCGTAGCGTTCAACGCCAATCCGCTGATGCGTTTCGATGGATATTTCATACTGTCCGATTTGCTGAATATTCCCAACCTGTACGCGATGGGAACGAAATCATTCCAACACCAATTGCGATGGTTGTTTTATGGTCAATTGCCCGATCGTAACTGTTGCGAAATCAGAAACCACAGGTGCTTGATCACCTGCTATGGATTCTGCACTGCACTTTGGAAGATTTTTGTTTGTGTCGGGTTGGTGATCGCCGCATCCGCGCTGTTCAGTGGATTGGGAATTCTGTTGGCTGCGTTTGGCGTTATCAGCTGGATCGCACGGCCGGCAGTGTCGATCGTTGCGGATCTGGCACATCGCAGAAACAGCGGTCCCCATTCGCTACTTCGCGCGGGCTGTGTTGGTTCAGCGATCATTTTCCTCGTCGCCTGCAGCTGGTTTTGGATTCCCAATCCGATTGCTTCCCGCAGTCCTTGCCTGGTGGATTACGAAGACGTATCGAAAGTGCGATCGCAATCGGCCGGTTTTGTTAAATCGGTCTTCGTCGTTGAGGGCCAAGCGGTCGAAACCGGGGCACCTTTGCTACAACTCGAAAACCTTGAATTGACGGCCCAGGTCGCAGCGCTTGTCGCCCGTTTGGAAAAAGAACGGACGATGGAGCGCATTGCCCTGGACGAACAACAGCCCGGTGCCGCTCAAATCGCCGCCCACAACCACCGGTCAACGGAAAAAATACTCCAGGAGAAAATACAGCAACTGCATGGTTTGCTGATCACCGCTCCCATCAGCGGTCAAGTCGTGGCCCGCAACCTGCAACAGATGGTCGGCAGACATGTCGCACTCGGCGAAATGGTGCTGGCCATCGGAAACGAATCAGGCAAAGAAATCATCCTTTCCATCTCGCCCGATGACGTCGACTCAACACACGAACTGGTCGGTACAACCATACCAGTCGAGATTGGTTCGCGGCGCAGGATTACCGCCAGGATCAAGCGGATCGAACCGCAGGCCAGTACGCATGTCACGCGTCCCAGTCTGATCGCGCCCCATGGCGGTCCGCTGGCAGTCAGGGAAATCGGAATCGAAAACGGACGGGATGGACAGGATTACGAATTGTGCGATTCCCGTTTCCACGCCATCGCAACCATCGATCGCGCAGTCGCTCAACGCCTGTCCGTTGGCGAACGGGGGTACGCCCTGCTCGATTCGAATTCGAACACGCTCGGCAAATGGATCGTGACTGCCGCCCACCGCTGGATCACCGAACAATTCAAAACGTGAAACGTGACAGTTCACTCAATGCATTGACTACGCATCTGGTCATGACAGCTAATCTGAACCTTCTGCCTCGGCGTTTAGTGGCGATGCGAACGCGTAACCGGCGATCACGCCGGCAATCGCTCCGAACAGGTGGCCGGTCCAGCTAACGCCGGGCGAGAGCGGCAACAGGTTCCAAAATAACGTCGACCCATAGAACAGCCCGACGCCAATCGAAATCAACAATGGAATCGGCCGCTGCTCGAACAGTCCCGATGAAATCAGGTAGGTGATCAATCCGAGTACCAGTCCACTGGCTCCGATATGCGCTCCTGCGCTGCCCATCAACCACAACAGTACACCGTTGATGACAACGATTGCAACGACGATCAACCACGACCGCCCGCGCGAACCAGCCAACAGTATCAGTAATACAACCAACGGAATCAAATTGCCTATCAAGTGGCTGAACCCCTGATGAACCAGCGGCATCGTAACGATCCCATCCAGACCAGCGAGTTCGCGTGGCAACAGGGCCAGTCTATTTTTTAGACCTTCCCAGACGAAACCAGCAATCGAAATTGCAACGATCACACTGACAAAAATCAGCACACCCATGATCTCGTCCCGGATCGAGTGGACGTTTAGGGTGGCCGGGTTGTTTAAATCCGTGTTGAATCGCGATTTACCCATTGATCAAATTGGACAAGCTTGAACTGCTAAGGTTGTTGAAACAGGCCTTATTTTGAATACGTCACTCGAGTAGACAAAGGGGGCGTAGGGCATGCAGAAATGTCCCTTTGAAAACCCGTTGTAGCCAGGCTCTCGCGAGAATTCCGGGAATGGCTTTCGATGTGAAATTGTGACCGCTACCGATTTGATGTCAAATGATTGGGCTTTTCAGATTTCAGATTTCAGATTTTAGATTTTAGATTTCAGACGTTGTGGCCCAACTCATGCAACTCGGAAAACTTGTTTCGTCGCTGATCACGATTGTTTATTTTTTGCCATCTGCGACTTTCGCCCAAAAATTTGTCGTCGAATCGCGGATCGAAACATCAGGCACAATCCGCGCGGTCAACGATGACAAACTCACGATCGCTGATGTAGACGGCGACATTTCGGTCTACAAGATACAATGCAAGGACCGACAGGCCGTTTCCATCGACGGCGACTGGTTGCGCGCACCGGCGGAAATCCGCGTCGCTGGCAAAATCGCCACTCGAATTCTCCAACCCGGGATGGTCGTGCGATTCCATGTAATGCTTCGAAATGGCGGGCGCAGTATCGAGGAAATCAGCAGCCTGGAATTGCTGCCTGCCGATTACGAAGTGACCGGCGTGAAAGTGATCGACTCGCAGGAAACCTCGAAACAGGCATCGTGTGAAGTTGTCGGTCAGATCAAATTGTTCAGGAATAATCAGCTCACGGTACTGGTTCCCGATTCACCGTATGCATCGAAAAACCGTGTCCGGGTGGAAGTCTCCGAAACGGCGGAAGTTGCCATCGAACGGGACGATTTGACCATGGTCCAGACTGGCGACAAGGTTGTCAGTTTGTCCGCGATCAAGCTCAAGACAGGTTATTTGGTGATCGAATCGATCCGGATCGAGTTACAAAATGACCGCGACCTGAATCCGGCGTCGGCAACTGAAGTCGTCACCCAGTACCAGCATCTCTCCGATGCACCAAGGCCTCCGCGCGATGTCCGTTCACAACATTTTCTGTTGCATACGGATATTTCGGATCGGCAAGGCCAAATTCTGCTGGACAAACTTGAGACGATGATCGATCTAGTTGCGCAATATTACGGACGTCCGCTGCGTGGAATGATCGAATGCTATGTCGTTCGCGATATCAGCAACTGGCCGGAGGATGCTTTTCCCTTGGATGCCAGACAGAAAATACTTGAACCCGCTGGCGTTACCCTGACCGTGTCGCTCGGTCAGCAGCGGCGCTCGATGGTCTATTCGTGTGACCAGCATCAGATAGTCCAGCACGAATCGGTACACGCCTGGTGCGCACAGACTTTCGGCAGCGCCGGACCCGTCTGGTATGCCGAAGGAATGGCCGAGATGGGTGCCTATTGGAAAGAGGGAGAGTTGGAAGTCGATATCCATCCCGGCGTGATCGAATATTTGAGGAACGCCCCACCGAAAAAAATGCTCGACATTGTCGCTGAGGAACAGTTTACGGGGGACTCCTGGCAGGCTTACGCCTGGCGCTGGGCACTCTGCCACTTGCTCGTTCACAATCCGAATTACTCCCGCCGCATGAAAGGACTCGGCATCGCCATGATGTCGGGCGAAGAGGCCAGTTTCGAGGCCACCTACGGAGACATCGCGTCCCATATTTCATTCGAGTACGACCAATTCGTACGGAATTTTGGCAACGGGTACCGCGCTGATCTGACAGCCTGGCAATGGGATGTTCAAGCAAGACCATTGTCCGGTTCGCGAACTGCCACCGAAACAATCGCCGCTGCACGAGGCTGGCAGGCCACCGGCGTGTTGCTGCAGAAAGACCAATCTTACGACGTGGCCACCCTTGGAACGTGGCAAATCGCCAAGGCAGGCGAGGACTTGACGGCAGATGGCAACGCTGTGGGAGCAGGCCGACTGATCGGTGCCGTTTTCAGGGATTTTAGGCTGAGCGCGCCATTCGAATTAAGTGCGAAACATTCGTTCGCGGCTCCATCGGACGGCCAACTCTACCTCCGCTGCCAAGACAGTTGGACCGAACTGTCAGACAACGAAGGCAAAATCAAGGTCCATTTCCGCGTGACACCGGAAGTTAGTCGTTGACGATTAACTGGAATCCTGGTGCGACCAATCGCCAGATCGTTAGATGGATCGGACCAGATTCCGCAACAATTTCAGATTCATGACGTCGAAGTTTAAGCCGTCGCGGTTGCCCTTCTCGGTTTCCAGATACATTGGAGTCTTTGAAAACCGCCGGTCGTTGAGCAGCAGTCGAAACGGCTCCAGTCCCATTTCTCCTTGGCCGATATGTTCATGGCGATCTTTCCGCGACCCCCACGGTTTCTTGCTGTCGTTCAGGTGAAAGGCCCTGATTTTGCGGATGCCGAACCCGTTCTTCATTTTGTTGACCGTTGCCTCGTAGGATTCGACTGAGTCCATGGCATAACCGGCGGCAAACGCGTGGCAGGTATCGATACAAACGCCAAGATGCTTCTTTGACTTCTTGTCTTGCCGAGTGACAAGCTTAACGATCTCGCTCAGATGCTCGAT
>JBGSXT010000426.1:0-4603 GCA_041751295.1 Mariniblastus sp. | reverse complement strand
GCGACAAAATGAAAATGAAATCGCTGATGCGAATCAGCGGTGTCCCGGTAACGGATTTTCTCACCCAGGCCGATGCTCTATCCGCACAATCTATCTACGATCAGCTGGGTCCCAGGGTTGTCGCCAAGCGGCGGAGGAGTTCCGGCGGACGAGGGCTTTCCATCGCTTGCAGCCCGCAGGAAATTGAAGCCCGGAACGAACGCGGGTTGATGTATGAGCGTTTCGTTGATGCCAACGAGATGAGCATTGAGTCGTTTGTGCGAGACGGAAAAATCCAGTTCACCAGCACAACGAACTACCTCGTCAAGACTCATGCCAACATCGTGCCCGCCAACATACCGGTACCCGTTATCGACAAAGCCCTGGCAATCAACCGCCAAGTGATCGAGGCGTTGCGATTGAACTGGGGGCTGACGCACGCCGAGTTCTACTGGACAGACGAAACGGTCCTGTTTGGTGAAATCGCCCTGCGCCCGCCGGGAGGATACATTATGGAATGCATGTCGCTGGCCTACGGATTCGATTCGTGGGAAGCGTTCGTGGCCAACGAGCTGGGCTTGCCCTATAGCTTTGCCGTGGAAGGCAATCGAACAGCCGGAGTCGCCATGCTGCATGCCGGGCAGGGAATCGTAACCAAGATTGAAAACGAAATGGCCCCGGAACAATTGCCGAGCTGCATTCGATTCAAGCTATTGGTCAAACCGGGCGATTATGTTGGCGAGCGAACAGGCGTTTCCGAAGTTTCCGCGTACGGCCTATTCGTATCCGATTCTGTCAACACGACGGAATCCGAAGTATTGAAATTCCTGGACGCCATTCGTTTCCGAATGGAACCATGCTAATTTATCGCGAAACGACCCGACCCCTTGCGACACTCACTCTCCTTTCGGTTAGTAAATGTCGCTCGCCTGGTTTACAATGTCAGTCGGATAAACATCATCCCGTTTGATCTATCAACCTCAGTCGGAGGAAGCCAGAAATGACGCAGCGCAGTGTCAATGGTGGAGGTCTTGGTCTCGATCGGGATCATTGCTGTGATCACTGTCATTTTGTTTCCTGCGGTTCATTCAGCTCGTGAGTCGGCTCGGCGTATCCAATGCCAGAATAATCTCCGTCAGATTCTGTTGGCGATACAATCCATTCATGCTGCGGAGGACGCTCTTCCGTCGCTTTACAACGGGACTAAACTTCCGTATCCGCTGCGTGAATGGGATTTGTTTCACACGCATTCCTGGCGTGTCCCATTGCTCCCCTATCTGGAACAGGCGGCATTGCGGGATAGCATCGCCTGGGACGCACTCGCAACAGCCACCGAAAACGCCGTTGTCGCGCAGACTGTGGTGCCGGTTCTGATTTGCCCCAGCGGTGGCGACCCTTCAAACATGGGATGGGGCCTCAATCATGGGGCAGGTTTCGTCAACCGGACCTGATTCCTGAGGAAGACCGCTACTACGTAGTTCGCAGCGACTACGATGCCTTAGCCGGCATCAAGGAACTACCCGATCCGCTGCCCTCCGGTACGATCCGCGATTCCGTTGATTTCGTTCACTGGGGTGTCTGGGGATGGCCAGTATTCGAGACGGGCAGGACGACCGGTTCCCGGTTGTTGCGATATCGGCGTGGAGAATTCCGGGACGTAACTGACGGATTGTCCAACACGATTGCCATTGTTGAACGCGCTGGCAAACCGATCGACTTACTTAATGGCCAGCCAAACGTGACCCCGTGTAATCCGGACGCTATGTACCCTGGCCAAATCGGCTGGTCGGCCAGCAACACGTTTGCCTGGGCAATCAATGGAAATGGTATCGGCGTCAATGAGTCGAATTCCGCAGGCATTTACTCATTCCATCCCGGCGGCGCGAACGTCGCTTTGGCCGACGGTTCCGTCCAATTCATGGCGGATTCGACTGATTTCCAAACGCTAGTTCGCTTATTCGGTCGCTTTGATGGTGGGTTGCCGCAATGAAGGGGGTCACATACTGGGTCAAACCCACTTTTGGGACAAAGCCTAACTTCCGGTCAACAAACGACAAAAACTAACCACCAGTCAAAATTGCCACGATCGGCGCAACATCCAACAGGTTAACGATGCCGTCCTGATTGATATCCGCCTCAGCTTGAAAGTTGCCTGACGTTAGCAAAGCGACAAATGGGGCAACGTCCAGCAGGTTGACTGAACCGTCCAGGTTGACATCTCCCAGCAGCACGTTCATGGCGCATTGATTGAATAGTATCGAGACGTTGCCGCCGTCTCCGTTCGTTACGCTAAGATCCAATCGCCAACGGCGACGAAATTCGACCCGTTTCGTGCGTTGTAGGAATTGGCAGTTCCAAACGTGCCATTCCCTTCATTCAAGAGTATGGAAACCGTGTTGTCGTTGTTGTCAGCGACCGCAATATCCAAGTCCAAGTCAAAGTCCAGATCGGCAACGGATACGGACAACGAGCTGAAACCTGCCAGGTAACTGGCGTCGTCGGTGAAAGTACCATTCCCATTGTTACGAATGACCGAGACGCTGTCTGCAGCCACGATCGATGATGCAACGATATCCAGATCCAGATCTCCATCGATATCTCCCATGCTGCTCGCCGTCGTCCCATTGCTGTCGCCATATGCGTTAACAGTGGCAAACGTGCCATCGCCATGGTTCAATAGAATCGAGCAACTGTTGGATGTGAAACACGAAGCTGCCACGTCCAAGTCCAGATCACCGTCCAAATCTCCCATCACGAAGGAAAACGGAACTTCGCACACTGCGTAAGCGACTGCAGGAGCAAACGTTCCGTCCCCATTGTTAAACAGCACGGAAATACTGTGGCTGAACGTGACCGCTACGGCGAGATCCAAGTCGAAGTCGCCGTCCAAATCGCCGATCGCAATTGAGCCCGCATAATTCCCCACGGGATAGCTGATATCGGTTGCAAACGTTCCATCCCCATTGTTCAAAAGCACCGAAACATCATTACTGGCGTTGTTCGCTGAAACGGACGTCCAAGTCAACGTCGCCATCCAAATCCACTATTGCTACAGACGAAGGGGACATGCCTGCGCTGTAGGCAACCTGATCGGCGAACGTGCCGCGACCATCATTTAACAAAACTGAAATGCTGTTGCTGCCGATGTTGGACACGGCGAGATCCAAGTCGTCGTCTCCATCCAGATCGCCCATAGCGACGGAAAACGGGTTTTGGCCCGTGCTGTAATTAACGGGCGGCGAAAATACGCAAGGCGAATCGATTTGGGATTTGGCATCCTGCGGGATTAATAACGTTGTGGCAACCAATACATTCCCCAACATTACCACAGGAATTGCCGCTGAAACGGTACAAAAACCTCTAACATTTTCAAATCTGAAATCCATCGAAAATACCTTTCAATTCAAAACGGCTGACATTCTTACAAAGCGGGAAAAACTGCAGTTCAATTCATATTCGGTTGCCGGATTTCTCATCGCGAAATTGCATCGCACTGAATGCACCTTCTATCGTTGAAAGTACGATTCCATTTGGTTGACTAAGCAGTCTGGTTCTATCGTCGCTTAACTTCCGGTCAACAAGTCGACGAACGGCCCGACGTCGGTCAGGTTGACAATACCGTCCTGATTGATGTCTGCTTCGGTCTGGAAACCGCCCGAAACCAACAGATCGATGAAGGGAGCAACGTCGAGCAGGCTGACCGTGCCGTCGCCATTGATGTCTCCCAGAGTTGACGAGTTGACGACTTCATAGGACACGCTCAATGTAATCGTCTGGCTGGCTGCACCCGGTAAGTCTTCATCGGCCAGTTGGAAGGAAAAATTGGTCGTGAAGTTGCCCAATTCGTCAGCGACGCCGGTTACCGAAAAATTCTCACTTCCGCCTGCCAACATGTTTTCGAATAGCGGTCCGTTGATCGCAAGACTTGTCTGGGCTGGAATTGCCTCGATGGAAAGCAAATCAAGACGAGCCGTCAATTCGTTGCCAAACGCCGAACCCAGATTGTGGATTTGAAATGGAGTTGCAGGAATCGGTGCGCCCAAATTGAATTCGCCCAGATCAAGGGTTTGTATGTCCTGGTCAATCGAACCGGAAAAAGAGCCGTTGGCGTGGTCCAGCAAGGTCAGCGTCGGGACGATGAAGTCGTTACCATCATTGCTGCCGCGACCGACACCACCCTGCGTCGTGATGTCCAAATTGTCAATGACGATCAGACCGTTCTTGATGCCGGGTTCCGACGGATCAAATTCCAAACCTGCGTTCAGAGTGCTGATATCGGTTGCACCCGTCCGGAACGCGTTGTTGAATCCGGTCGCATCGCTAGTGGCATCCTGAAAAACTTGAATGGAATAATACGTCCCATCCAAGCCATTCTTGTTGAGTGTGACGGTTTGATTCGTGGAAATGGTCGCGCCCACAATCGCTGTTCCGAAATCCAGCACCAGCGACGATTCGCCGTTGCCACTGTTGGTACCGCCATTGATCGTGATCATTGAATCGTTCTGCTGGTCGACGTAGATGGACCATAAGTATTCCGGCCGATCGATATATGCGTTGCGGTTGTTCGTAAAGTACTGCGGGTTGAAGGCATTGCTGTAAATCGTGTGATTTCTTCGCCGCTCGA
>JBGSXT010000425.1:0-4547 GCA_041751295.1 Mariniblastus sp. | reverse complement strand
AATATCGTACCATTCCTGCAAGTGGCGGACAGGTCTGACGGTGCGGTTGTCGCAGTAAAACGTCAAAAAAACCTGCTCGCCATGAAAACTTTACCTCATTTAGCCCCAGTGTGTTTCAGGCCACCAACCGAGCCCGTAGACATGCAACCTTGCAAACAATTCATGCGCAGATAAGATTTTCGGAAATCTGAGAATTGATGCTGACGTAAGCTGTTTTCGCAAAATGTTGGCGGTTGCAGTTCGAGCAGGCTTATTTTTGTCGTTTAATCGCCAACATGCGATCCATTGTTTCCGTTTTACCAGAGTTTTTCCATGAGCTCCCAGGCTGCTCACATGACATACAACCGTCTTGAATTGCTGAAATTGATGTACCTCAGTCGCGAGGGTGACCGTCGCGAGGGCGTTCTGCATCGGCAAAGCAAAGGCTGGTTTCAAGTTGCCGGAATGGGGCACGAACCGTTGGCGGTCATTGCCCAATTGATGGAGGACGATGATTACCTGTTCCCCTATTATCGGGATCGGGCCATGGTGCTGGCACGCGGAGTTCCGAATTCGGAGCTGGCGTCGGCCTACTTTGCCAAACGGGGTTCATCCAGTGGTGGACGTCAAATGCCGGGCCACTATTCCGATCGCGCCCGGAACATCTGGAGCGTGCCGACGCCGACCGCTGCCAATGCGTTGCCGGGATGCGGCGTCGCCTGGGCGATGCAATTGGCCGGCCGGAAAAACGTCGTCGTGGCAACGGTGGGAGACGCCGCCTCGCGGCAGGGTGAATTCTTTGAAGCGGTTGCGTTTGCCGTCGAACGCCAATTGCCGATCATCCTGATTGTCGAAGACAACAACTATGGCATCAGCACGAATACCGAAAAATTCAATCCTTTTAAACTTGGCATTTTTGACGCGAGTATCAATCTGATTCACGTTGATGCGCGCCATCCGGATCGAGTTTTTGAAGCGGCGTCCCCAGCCCTGGAACGGGCCCGATCGGGTGGTGGCCCGACTGTGATGGTTTGCGAGTTGGATCGACTGTGCAGCCATACCAGCAGCGATGATCATCGAGTCTATCGGCCACAGGTTGAAATTGACGCGATGGCTGAACGCGATCCGATCGTTGTCCTGTCGCAGGAACTGATCGAGGCCGGTGAATTGACCGCTGATGAGTGGGAAAAAGCTAAAGCGGAAATCAACCGCCAGGTCGATGCGGAATACATTGCCGCTGAATCCGAGCCGGACCCCGATGCGGAGGAGCTGTTAGATCATCTGATGGCCGATCCACCGACTCCCACGCCTCCGCCGATCGAAGGGGGACGGAAATGGCGGATGGTCGATGCTGTCAACCATGTATTTCGGCACGGTTTGAAAACCAGCGATGATTACATCTTTTTCGGTGAAGACATTGAAGACCCAAAAGGAGGCGTCTTCGGTTTGACGTCCGGCTTGTCCGAGAATCATCCAACGCGGGCCTTCAATTCACCACTGGCGGAAGCGACGATCGCCGGAGTTGGGATCGGGATGGCCTGTTACGGGATGAAGCCGATTTTCGAGTTTCAGTTTGTCGATTTCACCGGCCCCGCCTGGAACCAGATCAGTCAAAACCTCGGCACACTCCGCTGGCGAACGTTCGGCCATTGGAAATGTCCGGTCATTTTTTACACGCCCTACGGTGCCTATCTGCCGGGCGGATCGCTCTGGCACTCGCAAGCCAATGAAGCGATGTTCGCGCACCAACCCGGCATGCGGGTCGTCGTTCCCAGCACACCCGAAGATGCGGCCGGATTGATGTGGACGGCCATGCATGCCGATGACCCTACGATTTTCATGGTGCCAAAACACATGTTCCGCCAACAGATGGCAGTCAGTGACAACGTGCCGGCGGTTGGCTTCGGCGAAGCCCGGCTGCGTCGAGCGGGCAATGATGTGACGCTTGTGGCGTGGGGGAACTGCGTTGAGTTGGGGTTGGCCGTGGCCGAAACGCTCGCCGCTGAAGCCTCCGTCGAAGTGATCGATCTGCGCAGTATTATTCCTTGGGACCGCGACACGATTCTTGAATCTTTGGAAAAGACCGGTCGACTGGTGGTCGTCCAGGAAGACAGTCGCAGCTGCAGCGTCGGGCAGATGATCATCAGCGAAATTTGCAATGATGCCGACAGCTGGAGCTGCTTTGTCAGTGCCCCCCAACTGGTTTCCCGGCCCGACGTACACATCGGCTATAACCCGATTTACGAGTACGCGGCGTTGCCCAGTACCGAGGAAGTTATCGCAGCTATTCGTTTAACCATGGAGGATTAAGTCCATGCCGGTCATCTCGGTTCGAATTCCACAATTGGGGGAAGGGCTACAGGAAGCGCTGTTGGTCGATTTCCTGAAACAGCCAGGGGACGCCATCAAGCGGGACGAACCGATCTATGTGATGGAAACGGACAAGGCCACGACCGATGTGGAGTCGCCGTATGCCGGAACATTGGTTGAATGGACAGTCAGCAAAGGAAGCGTGCTGGAAATAGGTACGGAAATCGCCAGGATGGAAGTTGCCGACGGCGTTAAGGAAATGCCAGTTGGACATGGCCCTCAGGATTCTTCTTCAGCGCCGACTACCAGTGATTTGCTCACGATTCCAACCGCTGGAGCCAAACGGGCTGTTCGCAGTGGCAGGATTCAGATTCCTCCAAAGACTCGGAAATACCTGAAAGAATATGACCTGCTCGATGTAGCCGATCAGATTCCAGCCACAGGAACCAAACTGATGCCGGAAGACGTGGACGCCTATCTGGCGAATCGGGGTGCCGCTTCCACGGTTGCCTCTCCATCAGGTCAATACGATATCGTCAACCTGCCGCAATCTCAAATCACTCTGAACTTTCGCCTGCAACGCGGAACTCAACTTTGCATACCGGTCACCGTGATGAATGAAATCGACTGGACGGGAATTCAGGCCAGCCGCATTCAGGTTCGCGATTCGGGCGGTCCGACCGGTTTTGCGATGGCGTGTTGGTGCGTGGTTCAGGCCCTCAAGAAACATGACAAATTCCGCAGCGTAATCTCCAGTGACGGGAAGAGTCTGAAAGTCTTTCATCGGGTGAATTTGGGAATCGCCGTCGCTTTGCCGGGTGACCAAATGGTTACAGCGGTCGTTCGTAACGCCGATCAAATGGACATGTCCGCCTATTTCGCTGCCGTCACGTCGCAAATCGAATCGGCCAGAAACGGCCAGGACCAGGTCGATGAGTCGACGACACTGACGGTTTCCAATATTGGCAAAGCCGGTATGCGGATCGGCATTCCGGCGATCGTGGCCCCGGCGGTCGCAACCATGGCCATCGGCGAGATGTATCAATTACCCGTTCCCGCAGGCAATACTTTCCGATTCCAACCCACGGCCATTGCCACACTCAGCTTCGATCATCGCATCGCCAACGGCATCGGCGCCGCGAATTTCCTGAACGATGTCAAAGCCGAAATCGAATCCTTCTCGATGTAGCGGAATCCGATTCCAGCCGAGTCGAGGCCGGCGTTTTTTACAAATCAAAGTCACTTGGCCGCCGCCCTTAGATCGGAAACGTTTTTTGGACCTGAAATTCTACTTGGGCAGGTCGTTGCACATGAAGACGCCATTTAAAGCCAGTTTGGAGACTCTCGCCTGAAGCTTCTGCGGTCTCCGGCTGGATGATTAAACTGGCGAGAAGCCGTAAATTATTGCGTCGTTCAACCGGTCACGAACCTGCTGAATTTCTTCGGAACGATAGGGTTGCATTGGTTGCTTGCCCCAGATCGGAGCGGGCCAGGCAGGGTCGCTGGAATAACGGACGACGTGATGGACATGCAGCTGGGGAGTCACATTGCCAAGCGCGGCAATGTTCAGTTTTTCCCCACAGAAAATCTGCATGATCGCGGTGCCGAACGTACGCGATTCATTCCAAAGTTCTTTGTAATCCGGTTGAGTCAGATCGATAGTGTCGCGGACGTTCTCCCGCTCTGGCACCAGCACAAACCAAGGGTAGGACTGGTCATTGATCAACAAAACCAGGCACAACGGAAACCGCCCCACCAAGATGCCGTCACGTTTCAATTCATGATGAAGTTCAAAACCCATCCTATCCAAGCCCGATCCATCCCCAATTGGGCGCGGTGCGCGAGTTAACCGGCTGGTGCTCGCTGGTATTATGCTGCTGTGAATGTTCATCGCCCACCGCTACAAAAATGGAGCGGCATTGTTTTATCCTGCGTACTGGCCGTAGCAATGCAGATTTTCGATCACGCGTTCGGTCATTTCATCAGTTGTATGAACGGGTTCATTCGCCCGCTGGCGAATCGCTGATATGGCCGCTTGTTCCAATTGGTCAGCAATTTCCATTTCCTGCCACTGGTAACGACACAGCAACGACAGGCTCAGAATTGTCGCCGTGGGATCGGCAATCCCTTGTCCGGCAATATCTGGAGCCGAACCGTGAACAGGTTCCGCAATCGCAACGTCATTTCCAAGATTCAGACTGGGCGCTCGCCCCATACCTCCACACCAATGTGCGGCGAGATCGGACAGAATATCCCCA
>JBGSXT010000424.1:0-7080 GCA_041751295.1 Mariniblastus sp. | reverse complement strand
CATTGGCCGCAAAGTGATCAGCAGAACTTCAGGCTCGACATGCTGGGCCTGATACGTATCGACTGCAACACTATCGACCTGCTTCAAGGCGAAATCAATAATATCTTTGAACCGCTCTAGAACATAAACTTTTTCCCGGATGATCAATCGGTTGGCAGATGCGATATACGCAAACCCGTCGATGTGAACCGGATTGACGTCCTCACGAAGTTCCAATGCCAACTGGTTGCCAGTTGTCAATTTTCCCAAATCGAATTCACAACTGACCACTTCGAATTTTCCAAACTCCGGTAGCTCATCGGGAGTTACGGTGGCGATCAACGGACTCGGATAAGGCTCAGATTCGTTCACCAGTACCAGTTGGTTGCCATTGCGAACCAGCACATGGGGAGGCTGCAGAATGGAAAGGCGACTGTTAAGAAAATCCAAGGCTTCGATGACAGAGCGCTCGTTGGAATCGAAATAGCTGAATGTGCCTTGAGGCGGAACCGTTCGGCCAAAATAGACTCCAAAACCGACTTGTTCGGCAAACCACTCGATCACATCTTTCCATTCTTCGTCGACGAAGTTGAATCGAATCCTGATGTTGGGGTCGATTTCGCTGTTGCGCGAGCCTGTCATTTGGGTCGGTTCAGTGAATTCCGGTTCTCCAAGTTCGGGTTTGGCACGCGGAATACCGCCGGGACTTCCATCCGGAATGGTCGCTGCATCGGTAACAGCGTTCTGAATCGCGGACGGGGAAGCTGCCGCATTGGTGCCTGCCGGTTGGCCTCCGCTATAACCATTGTCAAACGAATTGGTGGTTCTGGTCGGATTACTAACTGTGCCTTTGTTCGCCGGAGTTCCGGTATTGCCTGCTTTTGCATCTGCTGCCTTTTGAGCTTCGAGTTCCTTCTTGCGCTCTTCCACCTGTTTCAGAATCATTTTTTCCAGGTCCGACTTCTCGTCCTGCCGGAATGGCGCGGATTGAGTCGTCGAAACGAATACTGTTAAAGCCAAAAAGAGAGCCAAAAAGAGGCCAAAAATAGAGGGCAGAATTGCCAAATTTGGGGGCGTTTTCATGCTTATTTCCGTATGCCAAAATAAAGCCATAATTAATATCCTAGTCGAGCATCCCCAATATGGGCGACCCAAGCCGTTCTCTCAACGACAAATGATTTTTCCAAGCCGGTAAAACCCGAACAACTTAAAGATTTATCACGTTTACCGGGATTTCGTTCAGCGAAACAACGCTTAAAACCTGCAATTTGAACGAGGTGTTTGTGACATTAAACTCGTTATTGTTCCAATTGTTTCGGTCGTCACCTGATTTATTGGAGCAATTGTGAAGATACTTGCAATAGAAACTACCTGTGATGAAACTGCTGCGGCAATTGTCGACGAAAATCTGTCTGTTTGGGGAAGCAGCGTGGCTTCCCAGGACGAATTGCACGTCAAATATCAAGGAGTCGTGCCGGAAATTGCGGCTCGGGCTCACCTTGAGCGGATACTCCCCGTGATCGAAAAGGCCATGGAAATGGCCCGGATTCGACTGTCAGATTTAGATGCTATCGCGGTGGCCAATACTCCGGGACTGGCAGGCTCATTGCTGGTTGGCTTGACCGCCGCCAAAACACTCTGCCTGACGCTCGGCGTTCCGCTGATTGCTGTCAACCATTTGCATGCACACGTGTTTGCCTGCCAATTGGATCAAGAGAAAAGCGTATTTCCGTGCATCGGCATGATCGTCAGCGGCGGGCATACCCATTTATATCGTTACGATTCGGCGATTAAAAACGCGTATCTCGGAGGTACGATCGACGATGCAGCCGGCGAGGCATTTGACAAAGTTGCCAGCATGTTGGGACTTCCCTACCCCGGCGGCCCCGCCGTTTCAAAGTTAGCTGTCTCGGGCAACCCGACGGCGTTCAAGTTTCCCAGAAGCTTCATCCACGAGGAACGTCTCGACTTCAGCTTCAGCGGATTGAAAACTGCCGTCCGGTACGCGATCGCCGGTCCTGGCAATGTCGATTTCTCCACAATCGAACTGACTGACGGGATCAAGGCCGACTTGGCTGCGAGTTTCCAGATCGCGGTTGTCGATTGTTTGGTCGCCAAAGCAGTTCAGGCGACGCAACAGACGGGCATCGCCCGCCTATGCATCGGCGGTGGAGTCGCCGCGAACCGAACTTTTCGCGCCGAACTCGCCAAGGCCTGTGAATCCAATGGAATCGAGTTATTCATCGCCAGACCTGAATTGTGTACCGACAACGCCGTCATGGGGGCCATCGCGATCGAACGATTCAAGGCCGGACTGTTCGAATCACTCGACCTCGACATCAAGCCCGGATTGGTTCGGGCGTAATGGCACTTTCCATACAAGAGCAGATGTCTGCTGTAACTAATCCAACGACCATGCGCGGTGCCTGCCTTGTCGACGGCAGTTTCGTTTGTGATACTGATTTTTGCCGCCATCGACCGACCGGGCGCGGTCAGATTCGAATGAGTCGGCAACTGATTGAGCGGCATCCCAATCCTAAAGGTATCCATGCCCTTCAAGCCGCAAGTCAAAAGAGAGAACATGATAATGAAACGCAGCAGAGCATTATTTGCAGTTCTGGTTCCCGGTTTGATAGCGGCCCTCGCACCAACTGCGTTCGCGCAGGAGTTTCTGCCCAAACCCGACCCTAATTTTAAAGGTAAGATTGGCGAAACCTTCAAGGACTCGACCGCTGACTTCCCGATGCAGGTAACAGCTGCAAAGGGGAGCCCGAATGTGCTGCTTATTATGCTGGATGATGTCGGATTCGGGATGTGTTCCACGTTCGGTGGCCCGGTGCCGACGCCGCATATGGACAAGCTGGCGGAAAACGGGCTGAAGTACAATCGCTTCCACACCACTGCGCTTTGCAGCCCGACTCGCGCAGCGCTGCTCGCCGGACGGAATCATCATAGCGTTGCGACAGGCGTCATCATTGAAATGGGGACCGGCTTTCCAGGTTACACGGGGATCATCCCGCGGAGCACGGCGCTGGTCAGCCAGACGTTACGGGACAACGGGTACGCCACCGGCATGTTCGGCAAATGGCACAATACCCCGGAACCGGACATCAGCCCGGCCGGCCCGTTTGACCGCTGGCCGACGGGTCTCGGGTTCGACTACTTCTACGGCTTCAATCAAGGTGAGACGAACCAGTACTATCCGACGATCTACCGCAACACCACCTGGGTGCCGCAGCCCAAGACGCCGGAGCAGGGCTACCACTTCACCGCCGACATGACCGACGAAGCGATTGCGTGGACGCGCAATATCCGGGCGGCGGACCCGGACAAGCCGTGGTTCAACTACTTCAGCACGTCCGGCGTCCATGCTCCACATCACGCCCCGAAGGAATGGCGCGACAAGTATGTCGGCAAATTCAATCACGGCTGGGACAAGCAGCGCGAGCTGACTCATGCACAGCAGTTGAAAATGGGCATCATCCCGAAGGGGACGAAGCTCACTCCGCGGCCGAAGGAAGTGGCTGCATGGGACACTCAGACTGCCGATGCAAAGAAGGTCTATTGCCGGCTAATGGAGAACTTCGCGGCGTACATGGCCTATACTGACGCCGAAGTCGGAAGACTGATTGAGAGCCTCCGCAATTCCGGCGAACTCGACAACACGCTCGTTATGTACGTTGTTGGCGACAACGGCGCTAGTGCTGAAGGCGGGTTGGAGGGCACGTTTAGCGAGATCGCCAGCCTGCTCGGGATTCAGCTCGGACTGGAAAGTACGCTCAAACGCATCGACGAAATCGGCGGGCCGACGAGCGAGCCACATGTTCCAGTTGGCTGGGCTTGGGCAATGGACGCCCCATTCCAATGGACCAAGCAGGTCGCAAGCCACTTTGGCGGCACACGCAATCCGCTGGTAGTGCATTGGCCGAAAGGAATCAAAGCCAGGGGCGAGATTCGCAATCAATTCCATCACGTGATTGACGTGGTTCCGACGATCCTGGAAGCCTGCAAAGTTACTGAGCCAAAGGTCGTCAACGGCATCCCGCAGAAACCGATCGAAGGGGTCTCAATGATGTACTCGTTCGACAACGCCCAGGCGCAGGATCGGCGGACGACGCAGTACTTCGAGCTGGCAACGAACCGGGCGATTTATCACGATGGCTGGGTGGCGTGCAGCAAGTACGGTTTCCCGTGGGAAACGCTTGGACGCAATTTGGACTTTCTGAAAGCTCCGTGGGAGCTTTACAACGTCAATAAAGACTTCAGCCAGGCGGACGATCTCGCAGCAAAGATGCCGGAGAAGCTCAAGGAATTGCAGGCGAAGTTTCTGGACGAAGCAAAGAAGTTCGACGTATTGCCATTCGACCCGCGATTTTCAGAACGGTTTGATCCCACACTGCGCATGGCCGGAGAACCCAGAACGAGTTGGACCTATTTCGGCAACAACGTCTGGCTGCCGGAACCGATCGGCCCGCAACTCTTCCCGCGCGGCCTCACGATCACTGCCGAACTGGAAATCCCCAAGGGTGGCGCGGATGGTGTCGTTACTTGCGCCGGAGCTTTTTCGGCAGGATGGTCGCTTTATGTGAAGGGAGGCAAACCAGTGTTCCGCTACACGTTCTTCGAGGTTGCGGACGTAACCATCAACGGCACGGAAACACTTCCGGAGGGGAAGGTGACTTTGAAAACAGAGTTCATTCCGGACAGTTCGAAAGAAGGGAGCGGAACACTTAAACTTTTTGTGAATGGTAAACTCGCCGGCCAAGGCAAAATAAAGCGGTCGACATTCCGACACGGCCTGGAACCGTTCGAAGTCGGTCGCGATTCGATTACGCCAATATCGCCGGACTACAAGACGCCATTCGCATTCACCGGCGGTATCGAGAAAATTACCTTCTCGCTAACTGAATGAACTGTATCAGTTCGCTGTCCAGCGATGGCTTGACCAAAAGCCGCTGCGGAAACACGAATCGCAATTGACACGATGCCTTCTGTAACTGAAACGCGACGAACCAACATTCTGGAACGGGTATTCACGTTTGATCTGCGATCGCTGGCCTTGTATCGAGTTGCCTTGGGACTGCTGATCATTGTTGATCTTGCGGTGCGCTGGCCAACTCTTAGCGAGATGTATACAAGCGACGGTTTTTTTGATCAATCATTGTCGTTTAATTACTATCGAAACGAACTTGGACCGCAGTGGTACCAGTATGTCTGGTCGCTTTACTGGCTGTCCGATTCTTGGATTTTCGTGAACGCCCTGTTTGTGATTTCCGCAATCGCTGCCGTTTTAATGATCATCGGAAAATGGACGCCAATCGCGACGATTCTGTCGTGGATGCTGCTCGTGTCACTGCAAACTCGCAATCCATTGATAACCACCTCCGGTGACTTCCTGTTCAAGATGATGCTGTTCTGGTCGATATTTCTGCCGTTGGGTGCCAGATGGTCGCTGGATGCCCGGAAGAAAAAACCGACGGAAACGGCGATCACCTCGGTTGCAACAATCGGTTACATCGTTCAGCTGTTCGCCAGCTACTTTTTTTCCGGGATCGCCAAGTGGAACGAAATCTGGTTCCAAGGCGATGCGATGTCGTATGTCCTGCGATTGGATATTTACATTACCGAATTCGGACGCGCCCTGCTGGATTATCCCGGCCTGTTGTCCCTGATTTCCTGGGCGACGCTGGCCGCTGAAGTCTTTTGGGTTTGGACCCTGTTCTCGCCGTGGAAGAATGGCTGGTTCCGAATCATCAACATGGCGCTGTTCTGGGCGTTTCATATCAGTATCGGGCTGTCAATGACGATTGGTCTATTCCCGTGGATTTGCATGATCGCCTGGCTGCCGCTGTTGCCATCGTTCGTTTGGAACAAAAAACCAATTGAAAAACTCGTCCCGTCCTGGCGACCATGGAATGCACTGTCATGGCCACAACACGCAAGCCAGCTGTTCTGTTCGATGGTACTAATGCTCGTCGTCATCTGGAACGTTTCCAACATCGATTCTCCAATCATCAACAATCTGCGTAGCCCGCTGATTGCGCAACTCGGTTTTCAAATGGGGATCAATCAACATTTCCAGATGTTTGGCATACCGCCCGCCGAGAACCCGTGGTTTGTCTACGAAGCACAATTGGCGGACGGAACGAAAATCGATATTTTTCGCAACCGCGATGTTGATTTGAAACGCCCTGAATGGGGGCGCACGGCATTCCCCAATTTCCATTGGTGCCATTTGCATCGCAATGCGTTGCACAAACACAACGCCTTTGTCCGGCAACCACTGCTCGATTACGCAGTCAGAAAGTGGGATGCGGAACATAAGGCGGAGAAACAGGTCGTTCGGGCACGCCTGCTGTTTTTCAAGGAGGACATTGGCCCGTCCTACAATTCCCTTAATTTTGTCAGTCAAGTGTGGGGCAGCTACGCGAACCAATCAAACAGCCCCGGCAGTCTGTTTGATTCCATGAATGACGGCGCCGATGGACCGAATTTTTAAGTGGCGAATGTTAGTGCATTGATCACTGCTTACACCGAAATGAATTCGGCGAGGAGCATTTTTTACGTGAAGGTGGTTTTGGGGGGCGTTATTCGTCAAATTGCAACGCGGCGAATTCACGAGCGGCCTGAGTGACCGCGCGCTCTATCGGTAGTCTTTCCGTTGATGACCCTGTCCAAAATCCGTGCCCTGAAGTCCGATTCAACATGTACTGGGCATCCGCCGGATTTTCCATCGCGGCTCCATGAGCCACCAATATCACGTCCGGGTGGACTTTGCGAACTTCCTGGTAGGCGTTTTCCGTCTGTTCCGCAGTTTGCTTGATCGTCATTCCACTGTCGTAACCGGAGACGCCACCCTTTGTCGTGCCGGCGTGATAACAGAAAATATGGGGCTTGGCCTGTTCACAGATCTCGATTGAGTCCTGCAAGGTGAATGCCAGCCCGATCGTCACCATTTGCATCTGTTTGGCGAGCACCAGAAAGTCAATTTCATTTTGAAATGTAATTCCGGCGGAGTTGATCACCCGGAAAATTTCACTGTCATGATCGATGTAGCTGATGGAAGGCCCGATATTCGAAACGGAATTGACTCCCATGGCT
>JBGSXT010000423.1:0-2243 GCA_041751295.1 Mariniblastus sp. | reverse complement strand
CAGCGATTCCTTTCTGGCGTCACGGAAGTTTGCAATTGGAAAGTATCAGCAGATTTCAGGCTATTCCCGCGCTGCCCATCCAGCGCCAATTGTGGTTGCTGCAGCGAGTTGCGCCAACGGTCGGCATCGCCAATATTTCGGCTCGGTTCCAATGGTTTGGACCGATGGATGTCCTCGCTTTTCATGAAGCCAATGCGGATTACGTCGTTCGCCATCCGTTTCTGCGGACGACGGTTGAGACCAGTCCCGACTATGGTCTGATCCAAATCGGACACCGACCTACTGGTCCAGCCATCACGGTTCACGACATTCGGCATTTGCCTGATGCAGAACGTCAATGCGAGCTGGAACGGCTGTTTTGCCAAGCTACTGAAACGCCGATTGACGAGAGTGTCTTTCCCTGGATTCGAATTGAGGTGATTCGAATTGAAGACGAGCGGTTCGAAGTCGCCTACGTTTTCAGCCATCTGATTTGCGACGGACTGTCGATGGGAATTCTCTGTCGCGAGACCCTGCAGGCCTACGATTATCGGGTTCGAGGGCAAGAACCGGAATGGAAATGCGAGTTCAGCGACGAACTTGTCAAACGATATTCGGACTCATTCCTGGAGGCCAGTCCGAATTCAAATTTGACGCCAAACTGGTTTCAACTGCCATACGATCGGCCGCCGCTGCAGCAGCCCCGTTACCTGGGAAAGCGGTTGTCGTTCGAACTGGATGACGTCGAATCGGATTGGATAAATGCACTCAGCCGCTGTCATGAAGTTTCGCCATTCATCACCTGGCTATCGCTGATTCAACTTGTCGTTCACCGTTACTCGGATTCAAGCGAAATTGAAATCGATACTGTTACGGGCGGGCGCGATCTTGAAACAAGACGGATGGTGGGCCCGTTTTTCAAGACAGTCGGAATTCGACTGGAGACGGATCCAGCGGAACGGTTTGCCGACCTGTTGCAAAAGAACCATCGACATTTCGAACAACTGAATGCAAACGGACTACACAATCTTCCAACTTCCACGGCTCGCAGTCGTTTGTTGCTGGACTATCAGGCGTCGCTTCGGCCGGTTCGTTTGGCGTGTGGCGTGAAAGTGATTCCTTCCGAATGGGACAACGGTGCTGCCGTCGCCGAATTATGTATTGGCATTCGTCGGCATAAGACGCGATTTATGGGTCATATCAAATATGATATTGACCTGTTCAATGCGTCGACGATCCACCGTATCATTGCCCATCTGCGGGGTGCGTTGCGTTGCGTGTGGAATCAGCCGGAAGCGAAAATCGGCTCGATTGACTTCCTGCCAGATGACGAACGCGAATTGCTGGATGCTGTCAATCGATCGATTGTGCCCGTCAAACCGCCAGTGTCGATCGACCAGTTGATTTTACAACAGGCAAAACGTTGTCCGTCCGACATTGCCATTATCTGCGGTCGTGAGTCGTGGACGTACCGTCAAATCATTCAACGTGCCAGTCAAATTGCGGAATCGTTGCGCGGCATGGGAGTAAAGCCGCATGATCGAGTTGCGATTTGGCTTCCGCGCGGCAACGACAACTTGGTCGCGACAATCGGCACGTTGATGTGTGGCGCAGCCTACGTTCCGATCGACCCCAATTCTCCTTTGCATCGACAACATTTGATTTTAAATACGGCCCAGCCGGCTTGCGTTGTGATCGACCTCGGCAATTTGAATCATGTACCCGAAGGGATTGTCGCCCTGACATTGAAAGATTGCGATTTGGAGCGCGGACTCTCCGGACTCGATGTTGGCGAGTCCATCCAACGAAACCCTTCAGAAGTGGCGTATGTTTTGTTCACGTCCGGCTCAACCGGGACGCCCAAGGGAGTCGAGGTGACTCATGCCAATGTTTCGAATTTTTTTGCGGGAGTCGACCGGCTTGCGGATTCAACAGTCCCAGGAACATGGCTGTCGGTCACCAGCCCGGCCTTCGACATTTCGGTTTTTGAATTCTTGTGGACTCTCGCTCGGGGATTCAAGGTAGTTTTTGTTGCGGAATCCGCCGATCTCGTATCTGATTCCACCAATCAGTTCGCACAACTTGTGGTCGAACATGGTGTAACCCATTTTCAATGTACGCCAGCGAAGATGAGGCTGTTGCTGGCAGACAAGCAGAACCAGGCAGCAATGGCAAGGTTGTCGAAGGTTTTTGTCGGTGGCGAAGTACTGCCCCAGCCGCTGGCCGATCAACTCGCGCAGCTCGCTATGGGCGATGTTTTCAAC
>JBGSXT010000422.1:0-4913 GCA_041751295.1 Mariniblastus sp. | reverse complement strand
AACGCTTCGGCCCACCAGCCGTCAAGGATCGAAAGATTCAGGCCGCCGTTCAGGACCACTTTTTGTCCGCTGGTTCCAGAGGCTTCCAGAGGTCGGCGCGGATTATTCAGCCAAACATCGACACCCTGAACCAGGTGTCGGCAGACATTGACGTCATAGTCTTCAACAAAAACAACCCGGCTCCGCAACTCCGCATCCGATCGCATTTCGGCAATCTGTTTGATGAATTTTTTGCCCGGTTCGTCTTTGGGGTGCGCTTTTCCGGCAAAAACCAGTTGAAACGGCCGCTGGGGATCGTTCGTCAACCTTTTCAAACGGTCCAGATCGTTAAAAATCATATTGGCCCGTTTGTAGGTAGCAAAGCGTCGGGCAAAGACAATCGTCAGAATGTTGGGATCAAGAACCGTTCGGGCAAAATCAATTTCTTGATCGCTATCTCCACGGCGGCGCGATTGACTGGCCAGTCGTCGACGGACAAATGAAACCATCACGGTTTTCAGCGTGTTATGAATTTCCCATAATTCACCGGGGTCGACTTTGTAAATCTCCTGCCAAACCGATGGCTCTCCGATACGCGATTGCCAATCGATCGGAAAATGTTTGTCGTAGAGTGTTTCCATTTGAACGGCCAACCACGATTGTGAATGGATCCCGTTTGTTATATGGCCAATCGGAATTTCTTCTTCCTCGCGCCACGGCCATAAGTGGGCCCACATCCGACGGGATACACGACCATGCAGCTGGCTGACCGCGTTGGCGGTTCGAGACAACTTCAATCCAATGACCGTCATGCAAAACGACTCATCGGGATTCAGGGGCTCGACGCGGCCCAGGCTCATCAACTGCTCAATCGACAAACCAAGTCGATCACGCAACGGACCCAAATGTTCCTCA
Source organism: Mariniblastus sp. (assembly GCA_041751295.1). Classification (GTDB taxonomy): domain Bacteria; phylum Planctomycetota; class Planctomycetia; order Pirellulales; family Pirellulaceae; genus Mariniblastus. Next base: position 4,019 of record JBGSXT010000422.1, on the reverse strand, counting down.
ACAAGATCGGGAGCAAAACGGTCGTGGCCGGCCGGGACAGGCGTATGTGTGGTAAAAGCAGTTTGGGTCGCAACGTCTCGCACTGCTTCATCGAAAGTCAGGCCGTCTTCTTCCATTCGCTGGCGGATGACTTCAAGAGGACCAAACGCGCTGTGTCCTTCATTCAGATGATAAACTCCCGGCGAAATCCCCAATTCTTTCAAGGCCCGCACACCTCCGACACCCAATACCAATTCCTGACGAATCCGGGTGCGTTCGTCGCCGCCGTACAATCGACTGGTCAATTGCCGGTCTTCCGGAGCGTTTCCTTCCACGTTGCTATCCAGCAGAAACAGCCGAACGCGTCCCACTTGCATTTGCCAGACCTTGGCCATCAAGGACCCGCGTCGCGTTTCCAGTTTGATCGTGATCGGAACACCCGCCGGGTTGGTCGCTGGTTTGATGGGCAGATTTTCCACCAGCGTGTCGACATATTCTTCCGCCTGGTAGCCATCCTTGTTGAGCAGTTGGCGGAAATAACCCTGCGAATAAAACAGGCCCATCGCGACCAGTGGGACCCCTAAATTGCTGGCACTTTTGATATGGTCGCCGGAAAGGACTCCCAGACCACCTGAATAAATCGGCAGTGATTCGTGAATTCCAAATTCTGCCGAGAAATACGCCACTGGTTTAGAGCCGAGAACACCCGCGTTGGTTGCGCCCCAGGTTTTGCCCCCATGCATGTATTCCTTCAGACGGCGATAGGCATGATTGATGCGGCTGAACATCACCATCTCAGTCGCCCGTTCGAGCAGGCGATCGGGCGTGAATTCATGCAACAGCGCAATGGGATTATGGTCGGTTTGCCGCCAACGCACCGGGTCCAGATCACGGAACAGATGTTGGACCTCCGGCACCCAAGACCACCACAAATTACCGGCTAATGCCAGACACTTGTCGTACAGTTCTTCGGCTGACAAACGATCCTGAGACTGGGCCAAACTCGACTGTTTGTTTTCTATTGATGTAGACATAGATACCGTTGTGGACCGGGATAAATGGATTGGGTACAGTTGGCAGGAGGGTTTAAAATCGGTTTTTGCCGATTTAAATCATGCCTGGCGAATACAAAAACTTTTGCGGATTCCGACCATTGGAAAAAACCGTCAGTCAAATTGAATCGCTGCAGGATGCCAACTTGGACATTCTCTGCCACCGATTATCGAAATTAGCAGTGAATTTAACAACCGCAAAACAGTGGCCAGTTGAACAATTGGCGATTTGTGCGGATTATGGTGTCAACAAGTGGTTCGTGGGGGAACAATGGGGCGGATTCGGCTGGTCGCCCCAGCGAATTGTCGAGGCCTACATCCGACTGGCCGCCGCCTGTTTGACAACAACATTCGTTATCACGCAGCGTACCGGTGCCTGCCAGCGGATTCGCGAATCGTCAAACTTGACATTGCGGGATTCGTTGCTGTCCCGGTTGGCATCCGGCGAAACGTTTGTCACGCTGGGAATCTCGCACTTGACGACTAGCCGTCGCCATTCGGCGAAGCCGGCAGTGCTGGCTACGCAAGTTGAATCCGGATGGCTGATCAACGGCGCAACGTCGTGGGTTACTGGCGGAGCGGTAGCAGAGTTCATTGTGTTAGGAGCCGAAACAGAAACAGGAGAGCAAATTCTGTTGGCGGCGCCGACTTCGCTATCAGGAATTGAGGTCAAACATCCACAGTCATTGGTTGCGCTATCGTCCAGCCAAACCGCTGCCGTTGAATTCGTGAATGTTCTTGTGCCGGAGCAATTCGTTTTGGCAGGTCCCCGCGAAAATATTCTGAAATCTGGTCCAAATGCGTCCACGGGAGGCTTACAGACGTCTGCTTTGGCGATCGGGTTGGCGAGTGCTGCTGTCGCGTTCGTCGGCCAACAGTCCGCAGTCCGTCCGGACTTGTTGCCCAATGCCGATGCTTTGGAAGCCCAATTGACTGAGTTGAAACACAACATAATCGGACTGGCACAAGGCAATTCCACCGTTACATCCGACGAACTGCGAGCCACCGCAAACAGTTTTGTCCTGCGGGCAACGCAGTCCGCTTTGATCGCTGCCAAAGGAAGCGGGTTCGTCGATGACCATCCGGCTGGGCGCTGGTGTCGGCAGGCGCTGTTTTTTCTGGTGTGGAGTTGCCCCCAAGGCGTACAGGACGCAAACTTGTGCGAGTTCGCTACTATCGCCGAGTGAGAAATCGCGCATGACAGAAAAAACGCTCGTTACCTGGCACGATCACGCAGTTGTCCGACCGCCGGGCTGCGTCGTCTGGTTTACAGGATTGAGTGGCAGCGGCAAGAGTACAGTTGCCAATTGTGTTGACGCGGAATTGCATCACATGGCGGTCAACAGTTTCGTTTTGGACGGCGACAATCTACGACATGGGCTCAACGCCGGTCCGGAAATTCTGGAGCCGAAACACGGAGCCGAGTTTGCGCAACGGTTCGGATTGACGTTTGCCGCAGCTGATCGTGAAGAAAACATTCGCCGCGTCGGCTGCGTGGCTGAGATCCTCTGCTCAGCCGGCATGATCGTCTTAACGGCGTTTGTCAGTCCCTATCGCAAAGATCGAAATCAAGTCCGGGCGTTGGTCAATGCCTCCCGTGGCGATCAAAACTTCGTTGAAGTGTTTGTCGATACGCCCATCGAAATCTGTGAGGCACGCGACCCAAAAGGTCTATACAGGAAAGCTCGAGCAGGCGAGATCAAGGGTTTCACCGGAGTCGACGATCCCTATGAGCAACCAGACAATCCCGAAATTCATCTAGATGGATCTCAGCCTGTCGAACGGTCAATGAGGCAGGTCATGGAATATTTACGTTCGATTCGCAAAATCAGTTGACTCGCCGCATGAGTTTATTGATTCAGAATTGTTGGACTCTCGTTATTGGCAAACCGGGCCTGTCCTTCGACCGTGGAAAACACTGACCAGACGGGATAGTGATCAGAAATCTGCAGGGCTTCGTCGTCGGTCAATTGAAATTCCTGCATGAAATTCAGCACCCCCGATTGGTTGCTGTATTCTGCCGTGCGGGCCCCATCGATCACGATATTGTCGATCGAACGCCCGCTGCGGACTTTTGTGGTCCATGTCGAACGAATCAGCGGAAGCTGATTTTCTAGCCAGCGATAGTTTTGAAACTTGTTGGCCGAATCGTTGAAATCGCCTAACACAATGAAGTCATCTTCGCCGGGGTGGTTGCGAAAAACCGCCGGCATGATCTGTTCCAGCGCCTGAAATTCCTCGTCGACTTCATCCGGGTCAATGTGAACGTTGAGCAATGTGAATGAAAACCCTTCGCCCGTTGAAGCCTGAAAACATTGGAAACTGGCAACCAGCGGTGGCCGATGCATGTTCGCGTTAGCGGTGTTGGCGACATACGGTTGCCCCAGCAATTTGAATTTGGTGGTATCAAACAGATAGACGTATTGTTCTTTGCTGGCCGTGTATCCCTGTCGGGGTCCGACAATAAAGCTGAATCGCGCGCCGTCCGCGTTGATGGCACGGACAAAATCTTCCATCACGGATTGGTCGTTGGCACGTAGTTCCTGAATCGCCAAAATGTCAAAACGACGGGCGAGGTTGACCAATCGCGACAGGGCAAAAGCGTTGGCTGTCTTGGCGATTCCGAACACCTGGATGTTGAAAGACCCGATGATGATCCTGCCCGGCGACATACCGGCTCCGTGCTGGGTCTGTGGCGAGGCCTGAAAATCCGGATCGATGTTTCCCGGTCCAATCACCTCGGGCAGTGCCCCGGAGTTTTTTGCGGTTTGTTGAAGAGGCAACGTACAACCGGAGCGAACGCCGAGCAGCAACAATACAATCAGGACCGAGAACACGGACAATGAAGATCGCTTCATCGCAGACCGCCTCCCTGCGGTCGATGGATTCAAACATTCGGCGGTATCAGGTCAACCTTGACAAGTCGGAAATGCCGCCGAAACAAGTCGCGGGGACAGTAGCAGAAACAGGGATCCTATCGCTACATCG
>JBGSXT010000421.1:0-5979 GCA_041751295.1 Mariniblastus sp. | reverse complement strand
TCTTGAATGTGTCCTGAGGCAGAGTTTCGTCGTGGTAGGACTTGGCTGTTTCCGGATCCAGTGCCAGTCGAAACTGTTCGTTCCAATCGAACGCAAACCTGGCACGGGACAAGGCGTCATCACGGTCCTGGGCGCCGACTCGTCCACGCGCGACGTCAGCGGCGTGGGCGGAAATCTTGTAGGCGACGACTCCCTGTTTGACATCGTCGTTGTTCGGCAGTCCCAAGTGTTCCTTCGGCGTGACATAACACAACATTGCGGCGCCGTGCCAACCGGCCATCGCAGCGCCGATCGCGCTGGTGATGTGGTCGTAGCCTGGCGCAACATCCGTGACCAGCGGGCCTAGTACGTAAAACGGTGCCCCGTTGCAGATTTCAATCTGCCGTTTGATGTTCATTTCAATTTGATGCATCGGAATATGGCCGGGGCCTTCCACCATCACCTGGGTTCCATTGGCCTGGCCACGAGCGGTTAGTTCGCCCAACACGTCGAGTTCCGCGAATTGGGCTGCGTCGCTGGCGTCGGCGATGCTGCCCGGGCGCAGACCATCCCCCAGGCTCCAGGTCACATCGTACTGGCGCATGATGTCGCACAGTTCGTCAAAGCTCTCGTACAGTGGATTCTGCCGCCGGTGGACCATCATCCATTTGGCGATCAACGAACCGCCACGCGAAACGATGCCGGTCACCCGCCGTGTCGTCAGATGCAAATGCTCCAACAGCACGCCACAGTGAATGGTCATGTAATCGACACCCTGCCGAGCCTGATGTTCGACCATGTCAAGGAAATGCTGGGGCTGCATGTCTTCGATGTTGCCACCCAGTTCTTCCAGCATCTGATAGATCGGCACCGTGCCGATTGGAACCGGCGAGGCATCGATGATCGCCGCCCGAATCGCGTCGATGTCCTTGCCGGTCGACAGGTCCATCACGGTATCGGCGCCAAAATGAACCGACGTGTGAAGCTTTTCCAGTTCTCCGTCGATATTGCTCGTGACGGCGCTGTTGCCAATATTCGCATTGATTTTGCATTTGGCTGCGATCCCAATACACATCGGTTCCAGTCGCAGGGCAAGATGGTTCCTGTTTGCGGGGATCACCATCCGCCCAGCCGCAATTTCATCGCAAATCAATTCAGGCGTCAGGTTTTCGCGGCGGGCAACAAACTCCATTTCCGGAGTGATCGTTCCCGCGCGGGCTTGAAGTAACTGGGTGGTCATTCACGAATCTCCATTTGTCGTCGGTTTGTTTGTACAACGAATCGTACAACTCGCCCCCCCGCTGTCAATTACAAGCACAATTCGGTCGGCAAGTTATGCTTTTCAGGAACCAAAACCGGTTCGAATCCAATTCCATCCGAATTAAAATGGGCCGGACATCTTCGCAATCTGCGATTTCCAGGCGTCGATTGTGTTTCATGGTACCGAACTGTGGACTATACTAACTTTCAGGAACGCGGAAGAGGCATTGATTTCAAAGGCTGCTGACAGGCGAGTCTGTGATTCGTCGTGCTGGCGGTTTACACGCCTTTTTTGGAGTATTTCGGATGCCGATCGTTCTCGTGGTCGATGATTCTGCTGTTGATCAGCAGCTGGTGGGTGGACTTCTCAAGCGTGATTTCGATTGGATTGTGGAATATGCCCATGATGGCGAATCAGCAATCGAGATGATCGCCGATATTTTTCCCGACATTGTGATCACGGATTTGCAAATGCCGAAAATGAACGGCATCGAACTTTGCAAACAGGCCCGCAAGAAATTTCCCCGCGTCCCGGTGATCTTGACAACTGGACAAGGGAGCGAGCAATTGGCGGTTGAAGCACTGAATGCCGGTGCTGCCAGCTATGTGCCCAAATCCGCTTTGGCGGAATCGCTCAACGACACGGTCGATCAGATTCTGGAGTATTCGAAGAAAAACATTTCGCGGGATCAATTGATGGCCTGTACCACCAATTGCCGTCACCAATTCAAGATCGACAACAATCCGCAGCTGATACCTCCTTTGCTGGATTTTCTGCAGGAATCGATGACGTCACTGGGAATGGGAGACCACGCCATCATCCGCCACGCTTCTGTCGCGATGGAAGAGGCTTTGACCAACGCGCTCTATCACGGCAACCTTGAAATGAACGAGAAACAATCGCGTGACGCCCGGCATGCCTGCCGAGAAGGGGAAGAATTCGAGATGGTCAGGCTGCGGCAGGACCAGGAGCCATTCAAGTCCCGCAAAATCTATGTCGCTATCGATTTGGCCAAGAACAAGGCCCAATTCATCATCCGTGACCAGGGTAAAGGGTTCGACGTCCAATCCTTGCCGCCGATATCTGACACGGGAAACATTTCCAAGTTGGACCAACGCGGATTGACCCTCATTCGCAATTTTATGGATGAAGTCAAATTCAGCGATGAAGGAAACGAAATTCGAATGTCGCTGGATATGTTGAAGTAGTGCTTCTTCAATTCTTGATATTTGGATTCGCCAGTTCGGCGCTCGCTACGTCAGCCACGTTGTACTTTCAGTTTCGAACCCAGTTGGCTGGGAGACTGGGCAATTCGGATAAAATGATCCGGTTCGATTATTCCGATTGTTTGGGTCAATCGGTTTATTCCGATGTTTCCTCTGGCGGGACCGGGCTGCGCCTGAATTTCCGAATTCCGGCTCACGACCTGTTGACCAGGTCAACTCGCCATTAGTCAGCTCGCAAACGGCAAGAAACGGAGTTATTGCGTGTTTCAGAAAATCACTATCCCGACGCTGCTGTTGCTGATTCCATTCGGATTGCAATCGATTTCAGGGCAAAGTTATCAAGACTACGGCCAGCAAGGCTACGGGCCGCAAGACTACGGTCAGCAAGGCTACGGGCCGCAAAACTACGGTCAGCAAGACTACGGTCAGCAAGGCTACGGTCAGCAAGGCTACGGGCCGCAAAACTACGGGCTGCAAAACTACGGGCCGCAAAACTACGGGCCGGAGGACCACGGTCCATCCCAGAGTAAAGGTGGCAATGGATGTAGTTCCTGCTCCTCGACGGCTCCCAGCAATGCTACCCGCAACTCATGGATGTCAGGCGGCCAACCGGAGGGAGATGACTACCAATCGGATTGTCAATGTGATCAGTGTTCGGGGAATGATGGTGGTCGGTTTGGTAATGGACGGGGGTCGATGCACGATCGAATCCATACTGGATGCAGTCAACCGGATTGCGCCGACTGCAATTGGGGACCCGTGTATGTCAGCCTGTTCGCCGGTGGTGCATTCGTTGACAACTTTGATAACCGCAACTCGTTTGACAACGGCATGATGAACATGTTGGGCATCGAGGAAATCGGATTCTCGACCCAGGACGGCGTTGCCGCCGGCGGCTCGGTCGGCCGGTATTTCTACCGTCAGTTTCGCAGTGAAATCGAATACACGTATCGGGACAATGGCGTCGGCGACTTCAATCGGTTCGTTTACTCGGATGACTTGACAACGCCTCAAATCAACGACACCTTGATTTCATCGGAAACGGAACCCGCCTTCGGCAACCTATTCAGCAATTCATTTGTCGTCAATTTCGTTTTTGACTTGAAGTTGCGTACTGTTGGCTGTCCGAACGGTTACCTAGGTGGAGGCATCGGAGCGATCAATATTCAAGGTGACCTTGGAACCGCTACTGCTGCGTTCAACGTGGACGATTCGTCATTTGCCTTTCAGGGGATTGCGGGCATCAACTATCCGATCCGCGATCGCGTCGATCTGTTCAGCGAATACCGCTATCTGGGGGCCGACGCCATCAGCGTGACGCGAACCGATATGATGGGTACCGAATCTCTGGGTGCCTTTCGCTTTGATTCACACAACGTCGTATTTGGCCTGCGATTCCTGAGATAGGTCCAGCTGCCAACGTCAATTACCATGTAGGGCGAATTGCTAAGCATCGTGAGGTTAATTATTGTCGGATTTCGCTCGGGACAATGGTCCCAGGCTACGCAGGATGGGACCATTGTCCCTTCTGATTCAGACACTTATTTCTCCCACGATGCTGTCTTGTAATCTGAACTCTAAAATTTCATGAGATCTGGTTTGCCAGCACAATCCAGATCCGTAGCGACTGTTTCACGGGCATGCCCTATATTCGGCGGACGTTCGGTCCTCGCAAAACAGGCAGAGCATGGAAACAACCGTCCATCGGCAGCTAAAAGAACATTTCTGTACGCCAAATAGCCTGCAGGAAGTCAAGTTTGGCAGATTTCGGATTGATGTCGTCGATGGTGATCGTCTGATCGAAATTCAGCATTCCGGACTGTCCGCAATCCGCAGCAAGATTGAAAATTTGGTGAGTGTTCATCAAGTCGATGTCGTCAAGCCAATCATCATTCGAAAAAAGCTGATTAGTCTCAATCGCCGTAACGGTCGGGTTGTCTCGCAGCGATTGAGCCCGCGACGGGGCGGATTTCTCGATCTGTTTGATGAGCTGCTTTATTTCACCAGCGTTTTCCCCCATCCGAATCTGAGGATCATCACTCCGATGATTGAAGTTGAAGAAATTCGGTTTCCGGGTCATGGTCGACGACGGTGGAAGCGATCCGGAGATTTTGTCGTTCAGGACAGAATCATGACCAACATTGTCGACAGCAAGTCGTACCAGGCGGCGCAGGATCTGCATCAGCATCTGCCACAACTCGATAGTTCCTTTGATACCAGACAGATCGCCGAGGGCTTGAATATCAAACGCTGTCAGGCCCAACGAATAGCTTATGTCATGCGACTGACAGGCAGCATCCAGCAAGTCGGCAAGCGGGGGAACTTGGTGCTGTATCGACTTGTTGACGTTTCCCGTTTGCCGGCGACTATCGGTCAGCGACGGTCCCAACGAAAAAAACCAACGATCGCAGCTGCCTAGTGCTTTGTTCCAGTTGGAAGTTCCAGTTGGTTCCTTTAGCCGTTTTGGCGCTGGCCATGGTTTATGCCAGAAACTGTGGCTAGCGCCAAAACGGCTAACCCTAGTTTCTAAGCGCAGCAAAGCACCACGATACTCAACCTACGGCGACTGGTTCAAATCGTGTCAAGCTTTTGCGGCTCTGGTTCGCGATTCTCGCAAGCCTCGACTCAGGATGTCGCGAAGCAACGGAGAATAATCTTCGAATTTCGCCCTGTCCGGAGCGCCATTGGAATATTGATAAATCGCATCGCGAGGTTTCTTGCCCAGCGAAATCAATGTCGAGCTGACGGTGCCAAAATCGCCGTTTCGCATCACCATGCTTGGTCGGCCTGGCGTGTTGGGCGATCGGGCAAAAACTTTGCTTGCGACGGCCAGAAATTTGACCGGTGTATCAAGAGTTTGCAGGGTCAACAGCCTTCTGGCCATATTCACTCGCTCGTCTCGCGGATCGTCGACATCGTTCTCGCCGACAATGCTCATTCCGCGTTCCAATTCGACCACATCGGTATCATCCCCGGAATGAACAACCCACGCACCATCGGAATCGGCTACCAGAAAATTGGCTCCCTCGTATTGACCTGTATGCAGTTCTTCCAAACACAGGTCCACAGCCGCTCGGGCGGTCGTGCATTTCAACATTTCGCGGCAAAGCGCACCACGAGATTGTGGATTATTAGGCAATTCCTGTTTCTTTCGACGAACCAACCCCGCAAACATGCCATTTTGATTGATTCCCAGACAAGTCCCATTGGTGCCCGGATCAATACTGGCCAAAACACGCGGTTTGCCGGATTGAATGGAAGGCGTTGGGCACGACCTTTCACGCATTTCATCACGGTTATAGGCGATCAATATGGGGGCGTCCGGTACCAAGTGGTAAACTATTGCCAACAGGCTCATGAGCACTTCCGTTTTTCAAAGATCCAAGGGTCGTTGCTTAACATTGCGTACAATTTAGCGTATCTTTGCGGGCAGAACACCCTAAAAAGGGGGGGTGTCTGAAAACTTTGAAATGATGGCCAGTTGACTCGATGTCAGTCAAAATTTGAAAAAAG